>CAIXBQ010000108.1 GCA_903917705.1 uncultured Verrucomicrobia subdivision 3 bacterium
ATTGGTATTTCATGGACGGAAACCAGGACCGCGCCGCCATGACCGCCGACCTGGAGGCCATGCACCAGGCGGGTTTGCGCAAGGCCCTTTTCCTCGAGGTCAATATCGGGGTGCCGCGCGGCCCGGTGGATTTCATGAGCGAACCGTGGCAGGAGAACTTCGCCCAGACCGTGCGCACCGCCGACCGGCTGGGCATGGAAATCATCCTCGGCACGGGTCCCGGCTGGTGCGGGGCCGGCGGTCCGTGGATTGATCCGGCCCGGTCCATGCAGCATTTGCAGGCCAGTTCTGTGGCGATCACCGGTCCCGGGCCTTTCACCGGCAAGCTCCCCATTCCCCCGCCGCGCAAGCCGGCGACTTTTGCCGGGCTTTCACCAGAACTCGCGCAGATACGCGACGCTTGGTATGCGGATGTGGCCGTGCTCGCTTTTCCAACTCCGGCGAAGACGAAAGCGCCCGATCTACTGGACGTGAAAGCCCTTTTCGATACGCAGCCTTATTCCAGTTGGAAACAGGTGCCGCGTTTCGTCCCAGCCCCGGCCGCGTATCCCGAGCCGGCCGTCAAGGCTGTGGTCAATCCCGCCACCGTGCTGGACCTCACCTCGCGCCTGCGCGCCGATGGCTCGTTGGACTGGGAAGTGCCGCCGGGGAAATGGACGGTCATGCGTTTGGCCGCGCGCAGCACGGGCGCCACCACCCGGCCGGCACCGGAACCCGGCCACGGGTTCGAGTCGGATCGGTTTGATGCGGCTGCGTTTGCTTATCACTTCCAGCAGTTTCACCAAAAGCTCCTGGACAAAATCGGGCCGCGCCATGCCGACCGCGGCTGGACGGCGCTGCATCTGGATAGTTGGGAATCCAGCTCCCAGAACTGGAGTGGCGCCTTCCGCGAGGAATTCAGGAAGCGGCGCGGCTACGATCCGCAACCGTTCCTGCCCGCCTATGCCGGGCTGCTGGTGGGATCGCGGGAGCAAACGGAGCGCTTCCTGTGGGACCTGCGCCAGACCGCTTCGGAACTGGTGCTCGAGAACCACGCCGGCGTGATCCGCCGCTATGCGCACGACCACGGGCTCTATTACTCGAGCGAGTTCTACGACATGAACCCCGCCGGCGACCTCGACCTGGGCGCGGTGGGCGATGTTCCCATGGGTGAGTTTTGGTCGGCAAAACTCGATACGGTTTACAGTTGTGTCGAGGCGGCGGCGGTGGCCCACACGATGGGGCGGCCGGTGGTGCGGGCGGAGGCGTTCACTTCCCCGGCCCAGCACGGCTACGGGGACAACCCGGCTGACATGAAGAATCAAACCGACTGGGCCTTGGCCGTCGGGATCAATGACTTCATGCTCCACACCTACCAGCACCAACCCCTCGGCTTGGACGGCCCGAAGCCGGGTATGGCCATGGGGCCGCACGGCATCCATTGGCAGCGTAATCAGACTTTCTGGCCAATGGTCGGTCCGTATCACGACTACATCGCCCGTTGCGGCCAGATGCTCCGCCAGGGCGTCTCCGTCGCCGACATCCTCTATCTGACCCCCGAGGGTGCCCCGCACATCTTCCTGCCGCCCGAGGATGCGATGACCGACGCCGGATTGCTGCGGGATAAGAAGGAGCATGGGTTCGATGTGGTCAGTCCGCGAATCCTGCTGGAACGGGCGAAGGTTGCCAACGGTCGGATCGACTTCGCTGGAGGCAGCTCCTACCGTGTCTTGGTGCTGCCGCTGGTGGAAACCATGACGCCGGACCTGCTGGCGAAAATCGGGGAACTGGTCCGCGCGGGTCTTACCGTCATCGGCGCGCCGCCCGTGAAATCGCCCAGCCTCGTCGGTTTCCCGCAGTGCGATGCAAGGGTGAAGTCCTTGGCGGCGGACCTCTGGGGAGGCAGCGAAGCTCCCGCGCAAGTGACCGAGCGCCAGGTTGGCCGGGGCCGCGTGGTGTGGGGCGGAGCCGCTTCAGCGCCTGGCAGCGCGGACAAGTTGTATCCGACCTACGCCTCCACCGTGACGCTGCTCCGGCAGTGGGGAGCGTCGCCGGTGTTCGCATCGCCGGGTCCGGTGCGGTGGCTCCAGCGACGGACCGAAACGCGTGACATCTTCTTCGTATCCAATCGTCAGGGCGATCCGATCGAGACCTCCGGCCTCTTCCGCACCGACGGCGCGTTGCCGGAACTTTGGAACCCGGTGGACGGCACGCGCCGCCCGCTGCCCGCCTTCACCGTCAAAGGCCAGCAGGTGGAGGTGCCGCTGCGCTTCGCGCCCCATGAAGGCTATTTCATCGTCTTCGACCGCCAAGCCAGCCGTCCAGCGCGCGCGTCGGGCGTGAAGAACTTTGCCGACGAAACCACCGCCGCCGTGATCGAAAGTCCGTATGAGGTGGCGTTCAATCCGGCCTGGGGTGGGCCTGAGCGACCGGTGACCTTTGGGAAACTCGCTGACTGGAAGGACCACCCCGATCCAGGCATCAAATACTATTCCGGCGAGGCGGTTTACCGGAAGACCTTCGACCGTCCAACCGCCATCAAGGAGCGCGACCGCGTGTTCCTCGATCTGGGTGTGGTGCATAAGCTGGCCCGGGTGAAACTCAACGGCGAGGATCTCGGCATCGTCTGGACGCCGCCCTATCGCGTGGCGGTCACCGGCAAGCTCA
>CAIXBQ010000109.1 GCA_903917705.1 uncultured Verrucomicrobia subdivision 3 bacterium
AGTTCATCCGCTGGTTACGCGAAGCTCTCCGCTACCAACTCGCGGAAACCACCGCTGTGCTCCGCCTGAAGCATCTCTATGCCACCTTATGACTTATCAACCTGTCCACCAATGGTTTTCATAGCTTGTAAACTGTGTTTTTCGGTTTCAGGTATGGGTGGCGGTGCCAACCCAATAGCACCGCCACCCGCCCCCAAGTGGTGATGACAATCCAAAGCCATCACCGAAGCCTCTTTCTCACGGCTGCCATTTCAGCCGGTAATACGCCGAGCCCGGCGCCACGTTGCCCAGATCATTAAAGCTGTCGGTCGCGTTGATCACGCCATTCGTTGCCGCCGCGTTCGTTGATACCCCCACCCAGATCGCCGGCACCAGGTTCGTCGCCCGTTCCAAGATGTAGCTGTAGCCCGGGATGCCGTAGGCGATCACCGCGTTCGTGCTGCCGCCGATGTTGATGTTCGCAATCGAGTTCGTCCCCGTCACGCTGCCCGCAATCACAATGTTGATGTAACCCGTGTTCGTCCCGCCATACCCGTCGCTGATGGTGTAGCTGAGTTGGTCAGCCACATTGGCATTATTGGTATAAAGGATCTGGCTGCTGTTCGTCAGCACATTCATCCCGTTGGTCGACACCAGATTTATCCCCGCCAGATTCACCGTATCACCGTCTACATCGCTCCAGTTGGTCGCCACATCCGACCAGGCGATGTGCAAACGCAGGCCCGCCGTCCGGATCACGGTCATCGGGGTCGACACCGGCGGATGATCCACGGTCAAATACAACTCGCTGTTGGAAAGGCTCAACGAACTGACCACGGCACCGAGGCCATTGACCGTGACGGAGGCAGGCAGGGCACCGGAAACAAAACCACCGGCATTGGTGAAAATAAGTTTGTAGGTGCCGCGGGCAAGGACACCGGACACATTGACGGTAACGGCGTTAGAGTTAAAAGCCAAGGTGCCATTGGTGACGGCCAGCACAGGCGTGCCGTTGGTGTAGTTCAATGCCAGCGAACCGGCATTTAAATTTACATTGCCGGCAATCACCCCCGCCCCACCGCTGCCGGTCAGAGTGTGGGACGAACCCAGCACCAGCGGGCCGGACAAGCCGGAGACATCAAGTTTTGCGGCGGCTCCGAGGATGATATTAAAGCTGTTGCTGATCGAGCCGTTGCCGGTCAACGCCAGGGTGCCGGCGCTGATCATGGTGTTGCCCGTGTAGGTGTTCGCGCCAGCGAGGGTTAGAATGTTCGTCCCCGCTTTGGTCAAGGCAACCGTTGCGCCGCCATCACTGATCACACCGGAGTAGGTAGAATTAGCGGAAGCAGAACCAAACTGCGTCGCGCCAACCACCAGCGTGCCGGGGGCTACTCCAGAATTGGTGACAAAGCCACCGCTTCCAGCCAGATAATTGATGGATTGACTGAAGCCACCCAAGTCAAAAGCACCGCCATTGATGGTCAGCCCCTGGTCGGTCTGGATTTGTTCACCGACGGCACCGATCTGGAGGGTGCCGCTGTTGATGACCGGCGAGCGGTCCACCGCCCAGTCCCAAGTAGTGTCCGCATTTATCTTATTCAGCACCACCGTGCCGCCGTTCACCGTCAACGCCATCTGGTAGTTAAGATTGGTGCCACTCAAATACAACGTGCCCGCGCCAACCTTGGACAGCGTAAACAAGCCGCTATTGGCCTGATCCAGTTTTGTGAGAACCAGATTGCCGGCCCCACCAGCCGTGAAGCTGAGGCCAAGAATATTGTTTGAAACCGTGGAGGCCGCGCTCGTGTTGTTGTTAACGAGAGCGCCATTTCCGCCGACACCGGCGCCGGTGAGGGAGAGGGGGTTATTGATCGAAACGCCGTTGAGGTCCAGCGTCGCGCCGGAATTGTTCGTCGCGCCGCCAGTACCCAAAGCAGTAGTGCTGCCCAGTTGCAAGGTGCCGGCGCTGATAACGGTACCACCGCTATAGCTGTTCGCGCCTCCGAGCAAAAGATTACCTGCACTGGCCTTGGTCAGCAGACCACTACCGCCACCATTGTTTGCAACTATGCCGCCATAGATGAGCGTACCGCTGGCCACTTCCAGCGTGCCGCCTCCCGAGCCGCTGTTTGGGCCGAGCGCCAAGCCGCGATTAGGCGCCAAGGTGAATCCGGCCGAGGCGGAAAGCGTGCCGCCATTCACAACGAGACTGCCGACAGCGGGTGTCCCCGGCGCGCTACCGAGATTGGCGTCGCTGCTCACACTGACGGTGCCAGCGGTAATGAGGGTGGCACCGGTGTAGTGGTTGGCATTGGTGAGCGTCAAGATGCCGGAACCGGTTTTCGTGAGCGCCAGATTACCAGCGAGCAACGGACCGACGCTGGAGCTGCCATTGTTCCAGCCCACGATGACCGAACTGACACTGGCGGCCGCGCCGGTGATGACCATGCTACTACTGCCGGAAATGACATCGGCATAAAGCGAGTCAGCGCCGCCTCCGTTGAGTTGCACCATGCCGCCGCTATTTACCGTGAGCGTGTTGGCATAAACCGTTCCACCGTTGACGACAAGCGAATGACCAGTGCCATTACCAGACACCGTGATAGAACCGTTGGTGAAAAGTCCGCCGGACGAAACAGCGAGCACGCTGCCGGTGGTGGTACCGAACGTGCCGCCGACAGTCAGCGTCTGGGCGCCGGCATTCCAGGTTGAACCGACCCCGCTAATGATCACGGAATTGCTGAGGGAGCCAGTATTGCGGCCAATTTCCATGATACTACCGGTGGCATAGATTTTGCCACCGTTGCTGACGGTCAGCGTGTCACCAAAGGCACTAACGCTGTCGCCCCAAATAAAGCTGCCGGACAAGTTGGTCACCACGCCGCCGCTGATAACGACGTTGTTTGAGACGCCGGCGGCGGAATGCAGCATATTCCCAGAAAGGTCCAAGACACCACCCGTCAGCACGGTGAGGCTGTTGTTCGTAGCGGTCACGTTGTTGCCAACTGTGACCGTGCCACCGGTTCGCATGGTGGCGTTGGTAATGATCACTTGATTGCCAACCGTGCCGGCATTACCGCCAACGGTGATGGCCCCAAGAGAAGCGTAGCTGCCCGCCCCGAGACCGCCGAGAAAATAGTAGTTGGATATGCCGCCATTGCCCTGCCCCAGGGTGAGGTTGCCACCATAAAACTGGCCGCCGTTGGAGATGACGATGCCGTTTGCAACACCGGCACCATAGTCCGGCAGATAAATCGAACCGACATTACTGACGGTGCCGCCGCTGGTGATGAAGAGGGCATTGTTTGTGCCGGCCGGCTGGCCCGAAGTGTTCGCTCCGATACGCAAACTTCTGCCGCCCTGATCCCATAACGATCCGGCCCCAGTCACGGTTGCGGTATTGCCCAGCGAGCTATTGTTGCCGATGGCGCTATCGGCGGCCTTGGTGTAAAGTTTGCCGCCCGCCGCGACAATCAATTGCTGGCTCCTAGAGCCGCCACCCTGACCGACAATCACCCGATCATTGCTTATAAACTGGCCATTGTTTGAAATGATCAGACTATTGCCAAAACTGCCCGCATTATCCGACAAATAAGTGACACCAACATTCGTCACCAGACCGCCGTCGGTCACGAGCAATGTATTATTGGTTACCAAACCGCCTGAAGCGACCCGCAATGCCTGATTCCCCACGTTCCACACACCACCTGCGCCTACAGTTAGTTGATTGGTGCTGGCACCGGCAGTGTTGCCGATATAAGAGGAAGCCGTGCTGAATACCGTCGCATTGGTAACCGTCATCGTTGCAATCGTGCCGGCTGTGTTTCCCACGATCAAGGCTCCGCTATTGGTCACCGAACCGCCGCCAATCACGAGTAATCCGCCGCCAACAGTCGTCGAGGCAAAAAAACTCGCGCCGGTAAGGAGTTGGGTGCCGCTGCCGGCCTTGGTCAACGCCAAATTGAGGATGGCGTTTGCCCCAATGCTGCCGCCAAACGAATAGGTACCACTCCCACCCAAAGTGAGGGTGCTGGCACCGGTGCCGGTGGTATTGGTCACCATGCCTCCGGCGGCGGACACGTTATTCAAACCGGCGATAGTTTGACTCACATTCTGGATGTCCAGTTTAGCACCGGAGCCAACGGAAACCGCATTATTGACGTTCAACGAACCGGCGTTTTGTAACATCATCGTGCCAGCGAGCACTTGAACCGTGCCAAGGAAACTGCCATTGGCCTGGTTCACATTCCACGCCGACGTTGGAGTGTTTTGAATCAGGCTGGTCACATTGGCGCCGAAGGAAGTAGCGCTGCCCTGCTGCACCACACCCGCACCGGTGCCAGAGTTCGTGATCGCGCCAGTGTTGTTAATGGCAACCGTCCGTAAGTCGATGTTGCCGGTGCCGTTGGCCTGAAGGGTCAGGTTGCCGGTGCCGGTAACGCCACCCTGAACACGCCAGCCAGAATTCCCCGTCGAGTTTATCGTCAGGTTTTGACTGTTTAACGTGACCAAACCACGCAGCAAGTTGATTTGGCCTCCAACATTCCATGTGCCTGAAATCGTGTTCACGCCAGTGCCGGCCACCGTTACCGGCTGGTCAATGTTCCCGGCGGCACCAGAACCATTTGCTGCCAGCGTAACGGCAGCCCCACTGGAATCACCCAAGATCACGACGTTGGCGGTTGCTCCATATCCGCTAGCGTTGTTGGCGGTAACCGTTCCCGCCTTGATCAAAAGACCGCCGGTATTGGTATTCGCGCCGCTAAGAATCAGCGTGCCCGCGCCTTGTTTGGTGACTTTGCCGCTGCCGGTGGAGTTGGTTAGTGAACCACTGATCGTGGTGTTGGCTGGGCCATCCACGGTGAGAGTCTGATTCTTTAAATCCAGGGTGGTCCCGGACCAGATGATGCTGCCGCCGGAATTGGCGTAGCTGGTCAGGGCACCATCAAGATACAAATTGCCGGCAAACGTCGCCGTGCCCGTGGTGCCGGTCGTATTGGCAACCACCTTGGGGCCGGTAGTCGCCCGCGCATTAATGAGAGCGGAAACCGCATTGCCACCGTTCAAATTCAGATTTGCGCCAGTTGAACCGCTGACGTCGCCCAACCGAATGGCTCCGCCAGCGGAAACGGCACTGTTCGTGGTCAACTGCACAGTGCCAGCGTTAATGGAAAGATCACCGGTGAACGTGTTGGTCGCCGCGAGGGTAATGGTGCCACTGCCCAGCATCGTCAATGCCAGCGTACCCCCACCTCCGCCGTTGGCGATGGTATTATTAAAGGTTATATTGCCGCCGCCGATGTTGATGACGCGGGGATTTGTATCAGCCGCCCCGCCGTATATCGGACCGTTGAACGTCAGCGGTCCCTGCGCCGGCGAAGCATTGAGATTGATGTTCAATATTCGGTAGGACCCGTTGTTGTTGCCATTGGTCACCGCCAAATTGATAGTGGGCGTATAGGCCGTGCCTTCATTTTGAATGTTAGGATCGATGCCGCCGCTGTCGTAAAAAGTGAGCGGATTGCCGTAGAGGTTGTACGCCGCCGGGATGGCAGACTTAAAATATATCTGAAAAGCGGCGTTGTAATTGTCGTTGGTCACGTTGTAAGCCCCGTTCGCTGGAGCCGCCGCGCCGCCGTCGAAATTGAGATAGTTTTGCGCATTGGGAAGGGCTAAACCCGATCCACCTGAACTCGTCGCCCAGTTGTGGCTATAGCCCCAGTAGGCACCGTAAGCGGATCCGCTGGTCCAATCCCGACCAACCCAATAGTAGGCGGTTTGCGCCGGAATCCTGATGCCGGCCACCATCAAAGCCGACAAAACCAAGCCGGAAAAAAACCGGCGGGCGAGTCTTTTAGTCAAAATGTTTAAGTTCATAAATAGATGGCAGGCAGAGGGCTTGGTTTGAACATGGAAATGACTGTTCAATTTTACTTCCGCATAAAATCCAATGACTTTCTGGACAACATGGCTTATTGAATAATAAGACCATTTCAAAACCATGAAAAAATGGCAATTGATTGTTTAGTTAAGCTATTAACCCGCTTGTTTCTAAAGGTTTTAAATTCAGCCAAGGCTCAGACAATCCGATCAAATGAATGGCCATTATCCGGGGCGGCTGATCAGGCATTACGCACATTATAGGACAGCCCTGGGCAGGTCCCTCTCACAGCCCAGAATCCCTAGTGACATAGAAGCTTTGCACGACCGATTCAGCGGATTGGATTTTGGGGGCAATCCCGCGCCCGAACTGCCAGGCAACCACCGTCACCTTCACCGGGAATTTTGCGCGCGGCGGAATGGGGGTGAAGCGCAGCGTAGAGCCGTCCAGCTCCGCCGGGCCTTCGCGCACAAAAAAACCAACGGGCAAGCCGGAACTACCCGTCGCCCGGAGCGAGAGCAAAACGGTTCCGTGTTTCTGATCTTGGAGCTTGGGAAAACTAATCGTCTGCGGTTTCCCGTCGGCGAGGCGGCGGGGAATGGGCATCATAGACTGCTGCACCGCGCGCTTGAATTGGGCGTCGCCAGGCCAGAGGGCAACGAACCAGGCCTCATTACCACGCCGGTCATTCAGAAAAGATGCCCGGTTGAACGCGATCTGCCACGTGTCGGCGGAAATTTTGCGAACCGGCCCAGTGATGGGAGAAATCTCAATCGGCGTCGCAGTCTGCGGCGGCTCGATATGCCCACCGGCTGGCTGGTGGGCCCAGCGCGCCGGACGGCCATCGGGCACGGTATCAAGGAACGTGCCGGCAAGCTTGAAAGTCACGCCGTCGTCCTGCGGAAGGAATTTCAGCGTCACCTGCTGATGGGTGCCGTTTTTCTGCGGGACGATCTGGCCGTCCTGCAGATAGCCGAGCAAAGCAGGTTTGCCTCGGTGCCGCTGTTGAAAGGCTTCAACCGCCTTCGCCAGTTCACCGTCGAAAAACCAAAAGGCATTGGCCGGGTCGCCTTTAAACAGGCCGACGGGCGCAGCGGGCGCGGAAGGATATTTATCCGAGGCATAGCGCTCGCCGAGCCAGCCGGTTTTGGTGACATCGATAGGATTCAATTTCACCGCGCCGCCGGCCGGAATAGTTTTCGGCAGGCGATACTGGGCAGCTTTTTTAACGTAGAGCGCGAGCAAGCCGACTTTTTCATCCGTGGCCTCGAAATGCCCATCCGCCGGGCAGCCGACGCCACTCAAGGGCATCAGCGGATGCGCGGCCCTGATTTTAAGCCCTTCCGGCATACGTTCGTCTGCCCATTCATATTCGCCCAGCGTGACAATCCCGGGCACGGAATCAATCGCGTGATCCGGGAAATCCGGCGCGTTGCCCGGGTCGGGCACGTAGGGCCACTGTCCGCTGAACGAGATGCCGGCGATGACCCGCTCCGGTTTCCACGCGGCGATATACCATGGCATCGAGGCGGCGGCGGAATGACCGCACGGCACGAGCGGCGCATTGGTGAGTTCGGCGTAGCCTGATTGCGCGGCGAGCGCCGCCATCATGGCCTCAAACTTTTCACCCGCGCCCTGGTCCAACCGGAAATTGCGGTCAAAGGTCGGGGCGACCCACACCTCGGCGAAGCCCAGGTCCGCGAGGGTCCGGCGGAACGTGGGATTTTCAAACACGCCGATTTCCTCCATGTTGTGATGGCCAAAAACCACGCCGCGCACGCGCTCGCAATCGGGCGGAATCCACAGAAACGCCCGCGGAGATTCATTGGTGGTGCCCGGGGGCGGCCGCACGGGCACGGACCATTGCCATTCGACGGCGAGCGAGGGCGAACAGCCCACGGCCAACAAAACCCCCAGCGCAAACGCAAGGAACAACGGGTGGCGGTTGATGCTCATATTAAAATCGTTTCAAACTTCCATCCGAACCAGCCGGATCAAACCAATATTATCGCGCGTCACGGATAAGCCAGACGGAAGAACACGCTGCCGTTGGTCATGACGACCGGGATGGAAAACTGATTCGTCGCGCTGGAGCCGGACACGGTTGACCAGTTGGATCGCAACCCGCTGGACAGCGGATTGGTCTGCACCTGCAATTTCCAGCCGACATGGGAGGTGGGCCAACTGAACTGCATCTGATTGGGGTTCACTGCAAACCCAAGAGGCGGAGGCGCGGTGGATACCGGGCGCACGCTGACGGCGGCGGAGTCGGTGCTTTCGCCAAAAAAGTTTGTGCCGCTGACGACGTAGTAAAATAGCGCGCCGTTCGCGAGGCCGGCGTTGGTAAAGGCCAGCCCGCCAGCATTGGTGGCGACCAACGTGAACGGGCCGCTGGTGGCGTTGCCACGTTTCAAATTGTAGCCGGTGGCATTGGCCGATGCGCTCCAACTCAAGAGCGCAAGTGCGTCTCCCGCCGTTCCAATGAGCGATGACGGCGTGCCAGGCAACGCGGGCCAGAGGCCGCTCACGCTGACGTTGTCGAAGGTGGCGGTACCAAGCCAGTTCGGGTTGCGCGAACAGATTTCCATGCCCGCCAAAATGGAGAACGGCGTGCCGGAGTTGGTGACGGCGGCGAGCAGCGACCAATTGGTGCCGTCGTCGGAATAGGAGCCGGTGAAAACGTCGTTGGTGCGCACGAGACGCAGCCACAACGGGGCGACGGTGCCCGCCGGACCGTTCGTGGCGGGATAGACCGCGTTGGCTCCGGCGCTACTGCGGCGCGGCAGGCGGAGACAGTTGAAGCTGCTGTCTTCGTCATAAAGCAGGGCGACCATCTTGGAATTGGCATTCGTCGTTTCGCGCATCACCAGACCCACCTTGTCGAATGATCCACCCGGATACAGCGAATCCCAGCGCGCGATGATCTGCCCGCTGTTGGTCAGGCTGCGATAGACGAACCGGAATGAATCCGTCGTGCCGCCGAGGTCTGAACCGGCGCCTTTGAGGGTAAAGGTGTTGCCCGTCAAATTCGCACCGCCGGAGGTCGCAACGCCGCCGATGTCTTGCGTCAACCACCCTCCCGGCAGCAGACACACGCTGGAAGTCGCGACGGCTGGCGCGCTGAAATCACTTTCGCCACCCGCGTTCGCGGCGGAGACGACATAATAATAATTCGTCACGCCCAGCACGCTCGGGTCGGCGTAATTGGTCGTCCCCACTTCAAGGGCAACCAGCGTGGTGTAAGGGCCGCCGCTGACGGTGGAGCGCATGACGTTGTAACTCGTCGCCCCGGCGGCGGCGTTCCAAGTGAGATTGATCTGGCCGCAGGTGGGTGCGGTGGCGGCAAGTCCGGTTGGAATTGGCGGAGTCGCGGGTGGAACCGTGCCGCTGGAATCGCGGGTGTAGGTCAGGGTGCCGAAGCCGAGCTGATCGAAACCGCCGCTGTTCGGGCCGTAGTCGCCGCCGCCGCCTTCCGGGCGGGCCAGCGTGGTGATTTGCGCGGTGTAAGGCGCGGCCAGTCCCTTGCGATTGACGTAGTGATTATAAACCATTTCCCAGCAGGCGCGAATGGTCCCCTGCCCGTTGGTGGAGATGACCGTCTGATTCACTTCATCGCAGTTGTTGTAAGTGACGTAGGGAACGGTGTTGGTCAGATTGTATTTGGCGATGTATTCGCAGCCGGCGAGGAAGCGGTTACCAGCGTAGCCGTAAAGATCCACGCCCTGATTCCAAGCAGTTTCACACAGCGGCCCCATCAAGGCCACGCCCAGCGTGTTGTGCCCCTGGTCACGCCCGCTTTCCTGCCATTGGCAAAGGTGGCCGGGATGCATGTAATAGCCGGCCGTGCCGATGTTGCCGTTGCCGATGCCATGCTTGAAATAGTCCACCGCTTCGTTGAAAAGCGTCTGGTCATCGCACAACACGCCGATGGCGGCAACGGAGGCCATATTGCACAAATCCCAGTTGGCCCAGTAATGGCCGAGGCACGCGCCGTTGTGCCGCACGAGAAAGTCGTGGTTCATCGGATAAAAGACATTCACCATCATCGCCTTAAACGCCAGCTTGTCTGAGTTCGACCAGCCACCGTAGCGGCTCATCATGTCGCCGACGCAGGCGAACTGGTAGCCATAGATTCCCGAGGCGAGAAATTGATCCGAGGTGCCGCTGATGTTCGTGAGCGTCACGGCCCAGGCATTCATGATCTCCACGGACATATTGGCGAAATTGGGATCGCCGGAAACTTGATAACGCAGCGCACATTGATAGGCGGCGGCGATGTCGTTGAACAACGTGCTGTAGTTCTCCGCATGATTGGTGTTCCCATCGTAACCGCGATAAATAATCGGCTGCGGATTGGGCGCGTAGGTCAGCTGCGCGTGCGAGTTATTGGTCAGCATGGTCCAGCCGGACAACCACGGCTGCGCCCCGGCGGCAACCTTGGTTCTCATCCGCGCAAAATCGCTGGCCGTGTGCATCGCGCCGGGATGCACAAACACCGTTGGTGCGGGAGTGCCGTAAGTGAGGCGCAACGTGTCAGCACCGTTGGTGCCATCGGTGTCCACAAAGGCAAAACTCCAGTTGGTATCGGTGCCGGCCACAAAGGCCAGCCCATTGGTCAGCAACTTTCCATCCCAATGCATCACGTCCCACGAACCGGCGTTGGTCGCGCCCAGAAACCCGACTTCGAGTTTCGAGCCGGGCATGAAAATCACGTTCCCGTCGGCGTAGGTGCCGTCCACGGAACTGGTCATATTTTGCACATAAATGGCGCCCAGCGCGCCATTGGTCACATAAGCCGCGAGCACGCTGTTGGTGTTCTGCACCCAGAAGCCGTCGTCGGTGGTGCCCACCGGACCAATGTTGGCGATGCCGCCGCCGCGCACCTCGAAGCGTCCCGTGCCGGTGGTGCCGGGACCACCCAATAACACGCCGGAGCGCGTGCTGATCTGGCCACCGGATATGACAATTGTGCCGGACGCGTTGTTGCCGTTGCCCAGTGCGAGGCTTACATGAGCAATGCCTCCGACCGGGTTGTCCCGACTGGAAACAAACGTGCCAGTGACGACATTCACCACGCCGGTTCCGGCCGTTGAATTCCCGATGAAAACGTATCCACCCAATTCCACATCGGCGTTCGTGCCAGTGACGGTGAGCGTCCCGGTGCGCCCGCTGGAACCAATGACGCTTGCCGCCGTGCTGTCCGTCCAAAACTTGCCGCCGGCCATCTTCAACTCGCCATTACCGGAGATGTCGCCGATTTGCAGGCGAGAGAAGATGCCCGCCTGTGCAGAGGTTGCGCCGGTGCCGGGATTATCGAGTGTATTGCTGTAGACCGCCTTGTTCGTCCCGGCGTGGTCAATGCGAATGAAATCGCCGACGCCGCTGAAGCCGGTGTTGGGAAGTATGTTGCCGGTCCAGTTGGTGGCGTTGCTGAAAGCATTGTTGCCGGCACCGTTGTCCCAGTCCGCATTGGCGTTGGTGGCGCGCAGAAGAAAGGAAGAGTGCAGAAAGAAGAATGCAGAAATAAAAACCTGGAACGACGCGCGCCAGAAGGTTTTGACTTCTTCATTCATCAGGTTGCCTTCAGCCTTCAGGTTCACCACCAAGTCTCGCCCTGGTTCAGCTCGCGGTCCAGAGCTTCCATCAAATAGTAGTCACCCCAGCTCATGTAGGCGTTCTGTGCCGAGCCGGGGCCGTTGCTGCCGACCTGCCCGTCGCGCAGCACACCGGGACAGTCCTGGTCGAAGTTCAAATATTTTTGAGTGCACAGACTTTGCAGCAGCGATGCCCCGGTTTTGATGATGAGGGCGTCCGCCGCGCCAAGCTTTTCCAGTTCCTGATAGCCGCAGACAACGACCGCTGCCGCCGAGGTGTCGCGCAACGGTTTTTCGCCCGGAGGCAGCCGGAAATCCCAAACCGGAATCGCATCGCCGTTCAACTCCTGATTGAATTTTCGTGCGACGCGCAGCGAGGCATCGAGATATTTTTTGTCGCCGGTGTGGCGGTAAGCGATGGCAAAGCCGTAAATCGCCCAACTGGTACCGCGCGCCCAATGCGTATCCACGCCACGGCCGCAATAATTATCGCCGCCCACCGGCTGGCCGGTCGACAGGTCAAAACGGTAGGCGTGAAAGACCGAATCATCCGGGCGGATGAAATATTTCAGCGTGGTATCCGCCGAACGCACGGCGAGGTCGCGGTATTTTTGGTCGCCGGTCTCCCGGGTGGCCCAGAACAACAACGGCAGGTTCATCATACAGTCAATGATGGCCATGTTTTCAAACTCGCGGGTGCCGAGCACACCCCACGCGCGGAAGAAATTGCCCTGGTGATTAAAGCGCAAAGACAACGCATCGGCCGCGGCGATGCCAGTCGCCCGATGAGACTGGTCGCCCGTGAGCTGAAAAAGGGCGACAGAGTAGAGGGTATACAAGAAACCCATGTCGTGGTGCGAATGGAATTTCGGGATGACCGCCTTTTCACGATAGAGCGGCGCGAGGCGGAGCAACTGCCGGAGGAATGATTCATCCTCCGTCGCGCGCCAGGCAAGGACCGCCATCCCGGTGAAAAAGGAGGTGGTCCAGTTGCCGATGTCGTTGAAGCCTTCCGGGTGGGCGAAATAATTTCCGTCCACCGCCCAAGGCGCGGCCTTGGGCTGATCGGCAAGAAGTTTGATGTTTGAGCGCGTCTTGCTCACCAGCAAGTCAAAGGTCCGCGAATAGGCGGGATTGGATTTTTTGGTGTCGCCCAATTTGTGTGCCAAAGCAATCATTTTATCCTTGTTGATATATTTACCCACTTAAATCATAAAATGAATCTACTGTTGCCAAAAGGCGAAGGGCTGCGAATGGACGGCGTCACCCGTGCCAACCGACGGAACCCTGACCGATTCAACATGCCAGTCAAACCACAAGTAATTGCGCGTGCTGCCGTGGGCCGGGACCGGCGGAAAGCTGGCCGCCGGGCCAGCTCCATTGTTACCCTTCTGGTCAGAGTCCACCATCGCCCAAATCTGGGCGACGGGCCCGGCGCTGGCGATCTGGCCCAGCTTGTGCGGCTGACTCACGCCGGAACCGCCGCCGCCATTATAACCAAACGGATTCCAAGTCAGGCCGCAGTAGCGACTGACACTGCCGGCGGCACCGCCTTCCACCATTTCATACGAGAAGAAATCCGCGTTTTTCGAGGAGTTATATTTCTCATTCGACGGGCAATACATGATCTTGACGGTGTTGGTGACCACCGGAAAAGCCGGCGCCGTGGCGGGCGCCGGTGCGCCGACATAGGGCTGGATGGAATACACCAGCCAATCATTCTGGTTGGGACTGTCCGAATAGGAATAGCTCGCCTTTTGGGCGACGCTCAAGCCACGGCCAGAACTGACCCCGATCTCGCCGTTAGGCAGATAGTCGCCATGCTCATCGGCAAACATCTGCAAGGCCGTCCCGACCTGTTTCAGGTCGGAAGTGCAATTAATGTTGTAAGCCTTGCGTTTGGCCGCCGCCAACGCCGGCAACAACATGGCGGCCAGAATGGCGATAATGGCAATAACCACCAGCAATTCGATCAAGGTAAAACCTTTCAACGCTGGATTATTTGTTTTGTCAGTCTTCATGGTTTATGTCAAACGCGAGCGGCCGGAAGCGACCGCGCGCCAGTTGTTATATTTCAAAATTTCAGGCGATAGAACACCGCCGGCTGGCCTAGATCCAAGGTGATGTTCGTGCTCGAAATGCCGGTGCTGCCGGGGACATCCATCCAGTTGGTGCCGAGACCGGTGGACAGATTGTTCGTCTGCATCTGCAGGAGCCAGCCCTGCCCAGCGGGCCAGGAAAGCGAAAGCGTGCTTCCACTCACACTATTGGTGAGCATCGCCGGTCCGCCAGGCCCGGCGGAAACCACGGTCAAAACGCCGTCGCTGAAGCTGAAGGACAAGCCACTGCCGGCGTCGCCTGCCAGCGTGACGCTGCCGGAACCACCCGACTTGAAGATGCGGAACGCGTCCCCGGCAACCAAGGAGCCGCCGAGGTTGGTAACCGCCAGCGTGCCACCGTAAACCAGCGCGCCACTGACCGCAATCACGTCATTGGACTGCGCCAGCGACTTGTTGAGCTGAATAACGGTGTTACCCGCGAGCGTCAGACTGTTGCTGACGGTCAGCGTGCCGATGCCGCCACCACCAGGCGACAGCGTGCCGCCGGAGGGCACGGTGGTGGCGCCGTTGAGCGTGCCGGTGCCCGACAAAACGCCGCCGTTCACCGTCACCGTTCCACCCGCCAGTGAACCATTGACGACGAGCGTGCCGTTGCTCACCACGGTAGGACCGGAATATGTGTTCACACCGGCGAGCGTCTGCTGGCCAGAACCGGCTTTGACAATGCCGCCGATGTTGACGATGACGCCAGAGAACGCATAGCTGCCGCTGCCGCCCAGCGTGAGGAATTTGCCGGAGCCGGCCGCCGCCACCGTGCCGCCGACACCCGAGTAGTCGTTCAGCCCAGCAATGGCCACATTCATCGAACCGTTGTCAAAGAAGGCCGTGCTGTCCAATGAAACCGTGTTGGCTGAACTCAATGCATTGGTATTTCCCACCTTGAGTCCGCCTTTATTGGTGACGATGAGGTTACCAGTGAAGGTGGAGGCATTGTCGGCGTTGAGGTAAACCTGCTTCGTCGTTGTCCCGGCGCCATCAATGGTCACATTCGGATTCGCGCCGCCGCTGATGATTGACCCATTCATAAACAGTGCCCCACCAGCCGTTGTGCGCAAAGTGACCGCGTTGTTCAGCGCCACATGGCCGCTCAAGGTGTAATCACCGCTGCCGGACCACTGCACCCCATATGAGCCGCTGCCGCCGGCGGCCACCACGATGGGATTTGTGTTCGCAAAACCAGCGCCAGGCAAACCCTGGAGCGTGGCATTATTCGCGGTAGTGCCGTCACCCAGCGTGATGGGGCCGGTGCCAAGAGCATAGGCGTTGTCACTTTGGAGTGTGCCGCTCTTGATGACCGTGCCGCCGGCGTAGCTGTTGTTCGTGCCGGCAAGCTCCAGGGTGTTGGTACCGTTTTGCACCAGCGTGCCGCTGCCGGAAACGGCGATGGACACCACCGGCGTGCCGTTGCTGTAAACCAAGCTGCCATTGTCAACAATGTCGCTGCCGCCAAACGAACTGGATGACAGCACCAGTGTGCCGGCACTGATGTTCACCGCACCAGCGAAACTGTTGGTCAGGTTGACCAGGGTCACGGTGCCGGCTCCCTTCTTGGTGAAGCCATCATAGGCGCTGATGCCGCTACCGTTGACCGTTGCAATGGTGTAATTCTTAGTGATGTTGCTCACCGTCACGCTATTGGGCTGGACGTTGGTCGTCAGGTTGACCGTGGTCTGGCCGCTGCCCACGGTGTCGTCAAACAACACCGGGCTGGCATTGTGGTAATTGGTGGAAGCCCCGCTCAACTTCCAGTTCAAGGTGCTGGCGACGTCCCAATTGGTATTGACCGCGCCGCTCCAGACCTGGGGGGCGACGGCGGTCACGACGATTTGAATGACCTTCGGCGTGGCGGCCGTGTTGTTGTTCAGATGCGCTGAAGTGCCGGGCGGCAACGGAGCCAGCGTCAAGGCGCTAAAGCCAGCGCCCGTGAGGGTCGTGTAATTGATGAGGTTGTAAGTGCCGACGTTCAACGCGGCGGTGTTGGAAATGATCACCGAGCCGGCACTACCAACCGGGCTTAACGTGCCGACCGTAACCGGCGCATTGGTGGGAACCGGCAGGCTCGTGAACAAGAGCGTGCTGACACCGGTACCGCTGATGCCGCATTGCAAGGTTCCGATTTGAGCCGACGTGGCGGACGTGTTGCCGGAGACCCCGAGCACGGCGCCTTCGTTAACGGTGTAATCCCCCCCGACGACATAATTCGGCGTAATCAGGAGGACGCCATTGTTGGCCGTAGTCAGGCCGGTGTAGGTGTTCGCCCCGGACAAGGTCAGCGTGTTGGTGCCAATCTTGGTCAAGGTCGAGCCCGCGCCAACCTCACTCAACACACCCGAATACGTTGCCGGGATATTGTTACCGCCAACAGTAAGACTGATGGCGCTGCCGCCGTCGTTGGCCAAAACAATGTTGCCAGTACCGCTCAAGCCGCCAATCGTAAATCCCGTGTCGGATTGGAACAGCAATCCGCCGTTGGTGTTGACCACGAAAGTGCTGCCGGGCGACGCGCCCGACGCCGTGACCTGCAACTGACCGTTGTTGATGGTAGTGCTGCCGCTGTAAGTGCTGGTGCCGTTCAGAATCTGAACGCCGGTGCCAGTCTTGGCGATGGACAGCACGCCGCCGCCGTCCTGCAGGGTGCCGGAGATGGTGTTGTTGGCCGCACCATTGTCAGCGCCGACCGTCAGCGTGCTATTGGTGCCGGTGGCAGTGTTTTCGATCACTGTGCCGCCAACAGCATAGACCGTGGCCACGGTTTCGTTCCAACCGTTGAGGTCAAACGTGCCGCCACTGCCAAGCAGCCAAAACTCCTGCGTGTCGTTGAACAGGTTTGCATTCGGCGACGAGCCACCGCTACCGGGCCCAGCCAGTTTGACGATGCCGGAGTCCAGTTCAAAGCCGCGATCCGCCGAATAGCCTCCGCTGTTGGCGCAAACCACGGTACCACCATTCACGACAAGTTTGACGAGATTGTTATGGCCGGCCCCGTTAAAAGTGAGCGCGTTTGCGCCGGTTTTGGTCACTGTGCGAGTCGCCCCGGTTCCAATCAGCCGGGCAATGGTGATGTCGCCACCCGTGGTATCAATGGTGGGATTGCTGGTCACATTGGCATCCGTGGTGACGACGGCGGCGGTCGCACCATCGTTTCTCAGGGTGCCGGCGCCGTTGAAATTGATCACATTGGGAATCGTCTGGCCATTCAAGTCGAGCGAGTTGGCACCGAGGGTCACGCTGCCGCTGCCTAGGGCATTGCTGGCGCCCAATTGCAAGGTGCCGCTGCTAATGGTCGTGCCTCCGGAATATGTGCTATTGCTGGCCAGCAACACCGAGCTGCCAGTCATCGTCATCGCCGCTGTGCCGCCGAGGTTCGCGGCTACCGTGCCGCTCTGGACATTATATGACGAGCCTGTCAGCACGCCGGACGAACCGGAGATCAAGCCGCTGGTGAGCGTGACCGCGCCGACGGTGTCGCTGTTGGTGCCGATGTTCAACGTACCGCCATTGACGTTCACCGCACCAGTGTCCGGCAAGGTGTTGGTCGGATTATTGAGAGCCAAAGTTCCGCTGTTAACAATCGTGCCGCCGGTGAAACTGCTGGAGCCGGAGAGCACCACTTTGCCTGAACCGGAGGAGGGATTGACGTTGAACGCGTGTCCGCCGCTGATGGGCGAACTGATGGTCAACGTATTGCCAGCGTCAGCCACGTTGACGTTTTGGTCAGCGCCCAGAACCACACTGCCGGCGCTGATGGTGTTGGTGCCCGCGCCGGAATTGACCGTGAGCGCGCCGTTGAGCGTAAGCGCATTGGCCCCGCCAATCGTGACATTGCTTGCCACATTGAAGGTCAGGCTCTTGAGAGTAAAATCAGCGCCGAGCGTGGTATTGAAATTGGTGGCGCCATTCGCCGCGAAAAACACATCCGTTGGGGCCGACGGCACCGTTGCGGTGTTGATGGCGGAAGATTGATCCGTGTCCCAGTTGTAAATGGAACCCGTGTGACCATTCCACGCCGTGCTGGCGGCGCCAATGTTATGATTATGCCAATAAGCCTGGGTCGGAGCGGTCACAACCACGTTCAGATACAGATGCGTGGGGTCGCTGGTCAGCGAAAGCGTGACCCCGGGCAGGGTGTTTCCGAGCGTGAAATTGCCGGCGCTGATGCTGCCCGACGCTATGGTGATCAGCGGAATGGAGGTGAACGCATCCGGCGAGGTGAGCGCGTTGATGTAAATCGCCGTTTTGCCGGTCTGCGCGAACGTGCCATTGACGTTGATAGTATCCAAGGTGCTGCCACTGCTGACGTCGAACCTGAGAACATTGCTGCTGGTCAGCGTCAGGTTGCCGTTCAAGGTCAGCGTGTTGATTGCGCCATCCAACAACGAAAGCGTGGCATTCGTGCCGGACAAGATCACCGCCCCGGCGATGGAGGGCGAGGCGTTGCTCGCATTCAGAACGCCCGGAGCATAAACCGTCACCGCGCCGTTACCAGCCAATGAACCGCTAACAACCAGCGTGCCGTTGCTGATGGTCGTCGAACCGCCGTAGGTGCTCGTGCCAGACAATATTTGAGTGCCCGCACCGGTTTTGGTTAAAGACAATGTGCCGGCAGTGTTTTGGATGGCACCGCTGAAATTGCCACTGTTGCCGTTGGCTCCCACGGTCAGAGTTGCCGAGCCGGTGTTCGTCACGTTGTCCACCGTGCCGGCACCATTCAGGCCATTTATGGCGTTGTTAAACCCGTTCAAGTCCAGCGTGCCGCCAGCTACATTCACATCGCCGCCCGCTGTGGGCAACACGTTGTTGGTGCCCGCCTGGAGCGTGGCGGTGTTGGTGATGGTGGTGCCGCCGGTGTAGGTGTTGAGGCCGGAAAGAATCTGGATGCCGGTGCCGATCAGCTTCAAGGCCAGCGTTCCGCTTCCGTTCTGGATGGCGCCGGCAAAGGCATTGGTCCCGTTGTCACCGCCGATGGTCAGGGTCCGGGTCGTGCCCGCGGCATTGTTAAGAATCACGCCATTGGTGCCGTTCACCGTCGCCACGGTTTCATTCCAGCCATTGAGATCGAATGTTCCACCGTTGACAGCGAACGGCTGGTTGTCACCGATCAAATTCGCATTTGGTGAAGAACCGCCGCTGCCGGTGCCATTTAGTTTGATGGTGCCCGCGTTGAGGGTCACGCCGCGATCCGCCGTGAATCCGCCGGTGTTGCCGAACAGTGCGGCGCCGTCATTTACCGTCACTGCCATCAGGTTGTTGTGGCCGGCACCGTTGAAGTTGAGCGTGCCCGTTCCAACCTTGGTCACCGTCAGCGGCGATCCGAGATCAATCAGACGCGCCACGGAAATATTCCCGGTGCCGACGCCGATGGTGAAGTTGGCGTTCACAATGGAATTCGCCGCGAGAGCGCCCGTAGAAGCGCTGCTGTTGGTCAACACAAACGCGGTGTTGTTGATATTATTACTGCTGGCAAGAGAGGTGCCATTGAGATCAAGGACGCCCCCGTTAAGCTGTGAACCACCCGTGCCCAAGGCCGCAGAATTACCGACCTGAAGAGTACCGGCTATTAAAGTCATGCCGCCACTGAAACTATTCGCACCGCCAAGCGTGAGTGTTCCGTTACCAACCTTGGTCAAACTATAGCCCAAACCACCGTCGCCAATGGCCCCACTAACAGTCAACGTGTTGTTAGTCACGGCAACTTGGGTGCCGGCACCCAGCGTCACCGCGCCACTGCCGAGATTCAAATTATGAATTGAGCCGATATAGGCGAAGCTGCCGCTCCAGTTTTGAGCAATGGCCGGGGCCAACGTGACATCGCCCGAACTGGTGTTGTCCAGTTTACCACCACTGATGGTGAGCCCTCCGGTGCCGATGGCGGAATTCGCACTGCTGGAACCGCCGTAATTGAGGTTCAACTGACCGGCGGAAAGCGTTGTGCCGCCGCTATAAATGTTTGGGCCAGTCAACGACACCGTGCCGCCGCCGCTCACGCTCACGCCACCGGCTCCGCCAATATTGGTGCCGGTGATGGAGTTTACGGAATATGTAAGGTTGCTGTTGTTAAACAACGCCAACCCCGGCTTGACCAAGGCTTGATTGACGGCCACGTTCGTCGCGCCCGTGGCCGTATCGTCAAACACCGCCACGCCGCCGTTGGCATAAATGCCGGTGCCGCCGGTCCAATTGCCGACGGTGTTGGTGTCCCAGTTGCCGTTGCTGATGCCGGTCCAGACATTGGTCGTCGCGGCCGGAACGTTCAAGACCAAGGTGGTGGAGTTGGTAGACAAGGTGGCAGCGAACGGAGAATTTCCCAATACAAAACCGCCCGAACCACCGATCGTCGTCCAGTTGACCAGCGGATAATTGTTGCCGGGCGTGACGGTGCCGCTGTTGATGTTCACCGTCACCGCACCGTTCAACGCCATCGTGCCGGGCTTGACCGGCGCGGTGGTCGTGCTGGCGAGGTTGAGAAATTCGATGGTCGTGGCGGTCGAAGACAGGGTCAGAGTCGAGGGCGTCAACTGGCTGGCGCCGGTGACGCTGATGTCCAGCGTTGCGCCGCTGGCGACGGTAATCGTGTTGGTGGTGAGCTGGGCGGAGCTGACTTGCAGTTTGCCCGCGTTGACAGTGGTGATGCCCTTGTAGGTATTGGCCGCCGTAAGGATCAACGTGCCGGAATCCACAACGACCTGGGTGTTGGTTCCCACGATGGGACCGGAGATGGTCTGCGTGCCGGTGCCAGCCTTATGGAGCCAGACGTTGCCGGCCGGAATCGTCCCGTCAAAATTGATTCCGATATCGCCGGTATAGCTGCCGTTGCCGTTATTGTTGCCAATCTTGAACAGGCTCTGAGATCCGCTACCGCAATAGACGCGCCCCAGACTGTTGCCGTTCAGGGAATCAATGGTACAATCCTTTCCATTCAAATTAAAACCGGCCAACTGTTGGTTCACCAACGTCTGGGCGTTGCCGACGGTCAGGCTCTGGGTGGTGGGTAACTGGCTGGTGTTATTGTTTTGCTGCACCACGCCGCGTTCGATCTGAATGCCGCCGCTAAACCCACTCCAGTCAATGAACGGTTCGAGAAAAAACACTTTGCTTGGATTGGCGGAAACCGCCGTGACGCCCGACCCGCTGGTGATCGCGCCCGCCGAGGCATAATTGAAAACCAATCCCTGCGTGCCGTTGATCTTTAGAGAGCTGGTTGCGCCGTTGTTGCCAAGAAAAAACCCGCCCGTGCCCTGGTTGGTGACGGTGATTCTCGGAATCGAGCTGTCCGCCGCGGCGAAGGTCAGCGGATATAGACTGGTATTGTTCGACGAACCGCTGATGAGCATCAAGTCCTGGGAACTGCCATTCCAAGATATGCCATAAGTGGTGACATTGCCGTTGATCACAATCCCGCCAGAAGGAGTCGAAGAACCGCCGCCCGCTCCGGGAAAGCTGGCAATCGTGTTGTTGTCGTTGGGCGCAATGCCACCGGTCCAGTTGCCGCCCGCCAGCCAGTCAGGGTGCTGGCTAGCAGCGGCAGCGGCGGTAATGGAATTGAGCGCATACACGTTGGTGCCATTGAAAGTGGTCGCCACCTTGATATTGTTGCCGCTCGAATAAATCACAAAATATCTACCCGCCGTCGTAAAGGGATTATTGGCGGTCGTGCCCCCGGTGAAATATATCAGGTCGCCCACAGCATATGGGTTGGCGGGAACGAAAATCAACGGATTGCCGTTGGTGGAACTGATCGCTGTCTGGCTGACCGTTGCGGGATTGGCGTAGCCGATGAGGTTGACGGCGGTGGCGGTCTGGAAGCATCCCAACAAACCTGCCATCAGCAGGGCCAGGAGTAGGCAGTATGACACGACACTTTTGCGGCGGTTATTCAGTGAGGTTGCAAACATAGGATTTGGTTTGGTTTTAGTGATTCAGGAAACTGGAGACGGTTTGACACCCGGGGAGCAGGGATCGACTTTGGTGCTTTTCGATAATTCGACAGCGGTTGACATGGTGTTGTCTGGTGTTTGCCTATTACTAAACCACGCAAGTGTGGTTATCAACCTCGGTTTAAGTTACCCTATTAAGCAAGACCATGGGGTCCCGTCCAAATGAAAAAATGGAGAAGACAGGCGTTCAGGAGGAACGGCGGCGCGGCATGGATTTGCCGTTCTGCCAGGTGCTCTCCACGAGAATCCGGCACGGGGCGGCAGGTTCACCACGCTCGTTGATGTTAAGCTGCTTGACCAGCATCTCCACTGCAATCTTACCAATCTCCGTCGCACGCTGGTCAATGCCGGCGTCCACAGGAATGTCCGCCATGGAGGTGCCGGCCACCGCGATGTCACGCGGTATGCGATAGCCCAATTTTTTGATTATGCCGGGGATGTCCGCCACCGTGGTCAACACGGCGTCAGGCCGGCAGGCCTTGAGCCAGCCAGCCACCTGCTGCTCCACTTGCGCCGGTTGCTGCCGGGCCTTTTCGCCGTCGATAACCAACTGCGAACCGGCGGCCTGGATGCCAAGCAGATGCTGCGCCGCAAGAAAGCCGCCTGTGTAGTTGCCACCAATGTTTTCATCCAACTCACGGTTCAGCACGAAGCCGATTTTTCGGTAGCCCAGCCGGTGAATATTGCGAATCGCCAACACGGTGGCTCGAAACTGGTCGGAGGTCACCACATTGGAATCCGGATTTTGCACCGACAAGCCGAAGCGAATCAGCGAAAATTTGCTCCAGTCAAAATCCGTCCAAACCATTGTTTCCCGATGCGGATGCGGTGGAATCAAGACACCTTGGATGCCGCGCGCCAGCAGGATGCGCTCAAAGCGATTGGCCGAGCAGTCATTGGGCCAGCAGATTTCCTCCACGATATAGCCAAATTCCTTTGCCGCCGCCTTCGCGCCCTGCCAATAACCTTCAAACTCGTGGAAGCGATGCAACTCCTCCGGCCGCACCCAGTGATTGATCCAGCCAATGACGCCGTGAAATGTGGATGGCCCAGTGGTCCGGCGATAGGCTGACAACCCGGCCAAAAACGGATCCGGCTGATAGCCCATTTTTTTTGCCATGCGATGCACCTCCGTCCGACGTGCAGGCGAGATGCGATGATGATTTTTCAACGCCAGCGATACCGTGACATGGGAAACCCCCAGTTTGGCAGCAATATCGTATTGCGTCACTCGTCGGTTCTGCATCACAGATTAATGCCCCCAGAATAGCGGCCAGGCAAGATATTTAGTTAATTGATTAACCCAGAAACCCCATTATTTCCATCAAGTTTGCAGATGCGATGCCACCGCCGCGCGCGAACAATCAAGCACGAGAATCGCCCGAATCTTAATTAAACGATCCTGCGGTCAGATGACAGCTTTATGGATCAAAAGAGGCAAAAGTTTTCAGTTGCCAACAGTTGCCAGAAATGACTTTTAACACCCCATTGGCGCTTATTTGATGGGATTTATAAACGCGTGACCATTGATGCGTTTCACCCTTATTTTACTGTGTTAGTCTTGCATTTTTGGCTGATTCTAAGCACAGATTGGCAATTACAAGCAGAGTCCCTTCGGGACTTTTCCAGCTCCGTTCCCCCCTTGACCCAGCCTTGAAAGGCTGGGCTATTTTCATTGAATCCTCTGCTTTGTCGGTCCTTGCGGTCCGTGCCGGACTGGCGGATTGAGCAGAGCGAACTTCTTGCGGAGTGCCACCATTTGTATTTCGAGGGCAATCAAATCACCGGAAACGTTCACAGGGTGCATGGCGGACGACTTCTCCCAGTTGCGACCGGCGATGACGGTGCGAGTAAATATTGCCCAAACGGTTTACACTGCCACCACGATCTGTGGTTTTGGAACAGGCTTTAAAACCGGTCCAACGCAATCAAATCAAGATTCAGCCGTCGGCGACCGGAGCAGCCATCCCCAATGGAAAACCAATCCACCTGCATCGGTTTTGGGCGCAGCAACCGGTGGTTGAATGTTGGCCGGCCGATGTTTAGTCTTTTGGCGAACAGCCCAACACTATTCCAGTTCGCAAACGGAACAATGCGCCACAAAGAGTGACAGGATGATGGTAACAGAGAAATGGCCAACCTGGCCGCGGGCAGGATTTTTGCCGGCTGACGACACATGAGCACAATCATTAAACTCAAAAGACTATTTTTCCACCGGCACGCCCAGAGGGGTCCGGGAAAGCCGCGCAAAGACAACTTTCCATCCACCCCAGCCAGCCGCCTGCCGACAGGGATAGCGTTTCTTGTATTGATTGCATCCGCCACGGCCGCCACGACGCGACTGGAGGAACTCGACCTGACCGCCATGACATCAGGCTGGGGCAAGCCGCAGGTGAATCTGGGTGTCGGGGGCGAGCCTTTTGCAGTGGGGGGTGAGTTGTTTGAAGGCGGCATCGGCACCCATGCGCCCTCCTCGTGGAAGTTGTCCCTCGCCGGCAAAGCAACGGAGTTTCGGGCGCGGGTGGGGGTAAATGACGGCAGTCCGGGCAAGGTGGAATTCATCGTTCGCGGCGATGGCAAAGATCTGTTCCGCTCCGGCCCCATGCGCGGGGGTGACGCGGCCAAGCCCGTGCGCGTCAACCTGACCGGCGTGAACCAGCTTGAACTTGACGTTGATCCGCTGGGCGAAACGACATCAGACCATGCCGACTGGGTGGAGCCGGTGATTGCACACGAGGGGGCGCCGCTGCCCACGGCACGACCGAAGCCGCCCGAGGAAGCCCTGCTTCCCGACCAACCGGGCGAACCCCCGAATGCGGGCGCAGTCATCCAGTGGGAAGAAAAATCCGGCGCGCTCAGCCTGAGCTATGATGGGAAAACGATCTTCGGAGGCCAGTGTCCCGGCGCGAAGCTGGCCGCAACCAACTCCCGGAAAAATCAAGCCGTCACGCAGACGATCACGCTCACGGGGACAGGGTTGAAACTTGAAGGCGTCGTGAACACGGATAACGAAGCCATCGCCGCCGAGACAATGGGAGCCGCACAGAAAGCGTTTCCGCTCGTCCGCACGAGCGTGGGCGGCCCGAGCCGCAATCTACGCAACAACTCCATTTACGAACGACAACATGACTGGCTGCTGGCCGGACCGGAGGCACAGACCCGGCTGGAACCACAATCCACGAACCAATTCAAACTGATTTGCGCCGGCGACCGGATTGAACTGGTCTTTCAGCCGCGCTTTTATCAGCGGCACAAAAACATCAGCGAATTCCGCCCGTGGACCTACGCGGTGCGAAAGGATTCGATCACCGGCTGGTCATCGTGGTGGGCCTATATGCGGAAGTTCACCCAGCGCGATCTCGAACAACTGCTGGCAGTCTGGCAAAACAAACATTTCGCGGATTACGGTTACCGGTTCATCCAGATCGACGATTGTTTTCAGGGCGGCACCGATGGCGGCCGCAAGATGGAGCCGATGGCCTACGGTTATCCCGGCGGCCGGCCGGAAACGTGGCTCGACTGGCGGCGCGACCTGTTCCCGTCAGGCATGGCCGGCTACGCCGCCGCCTGCCGCAATGCGGGCTTCGATCCAGGCATCTGGATCGGCAGCCAGTTCGCCGACGTCCAGGTCGTTGAGCAACATCCTGACTGGTTTGTGCAGGGACGAGACGGCAAGCCCTACGCCGGTCCCTGGGTCGGATACTCGGTGGATGCCACGATTCCCGAGGCGGCCGATGCCATTGTCCGTCCGACCTACCGCGGCGTCCACCAGGCCGATTTTTCCTATGTCAAAATAGACATCCTGCGACATCGCCTCTACGACAACCTGAATCTCAATCCCGAATACTGCACCCGCCGGGGATTCACGCCGGCGGAAATATTCCGCGCCTATCTGAAAACCGCCCGCGAAGAACTGGGCCCGAGCACCTTTATCCTCTCGTGCTGGGGCGTGCTGCCGGAATCCGTCGGCATCGCCGATGCGTGCCGGATCGGCGGCGACGGCTACGGCCCCGTCACATTGCAGCAATACAATTCATGGAACGGCATCGTGTGGCGGAATGATCCCGACCACTGCGATGTCCTGCCGCATTTCAAACCGGCTGAGGCGGGCAATGTCACCAAGACAACCAAGGTTCAAGCGGCAGCGGCGGACACCGTCATCCGGCCAGCCCTGGCATCCATTGCCGGCTGCCTGTTGATGCTGAGCGACCGGCCGGCCGTGTATGAGGATGAGGCCAATCTGGAAGGACTGCGCCGCGCAGCACCCGTGCTATTCAGCGTGCCCGGCCAGCTCTACGATTTTGATCCGTCGAAAAGCCGCAACCTCGTCACGAGGTCGCGCACGAGCATCACCAGCGGGGCAAAACCGTCGCCCATTGACGCGGATCAATTCGGCCGGGTGTGTCCCTGGTGGCTCAATGAATTCAACTTCCCGTTTGAGCATTGGAATGTGCTGCACCAGCTCAATTGGACAGAGAAGGCGACAGAAAAATCCGCCCTCAACTTCGCCAGCATCGGCCTCGCGGCGGACAAGACCTTTCTCGTTTATGAATTCTGGTCGCACAATTTTCTGGGCAGCTTCCGGGGACAGGTTGAATTGCCCGCGCTGAAACCGATGGGGCTGGCGAGCTACGCCATCCGAGAGCAAGTCGATCATCCGCAAATCGTCAGCACCAGCCGCCACCTCAGCCAAGGCGGGGTGGATCTGGTCAGCATCGAGTGGAGCGGGGAAAAACTAACAGGCCGTTCCCGGGTGGTCGCCGGCGACCGCTATGAACTCACGCTGCATGTTCCCCAAGGTTACAAGCTACAAACCGCGCAGTTCGGCCAAGCGCCGGCAGAAGTCATCACGGAAGGTGAAATCGCACGCGTCGCCTTCACTCCGACCGCCACCGGCGTGGTGGATTGGAACGTCGCCTTTAACAAAGTCCGCCGATAACGCGCGGCTAAAATCGAAACATGAACAACGGACGGACGAAGGTCTTGGCCGTTTCAATTCAAGGCCAAAATAATTTCACAATGAAACCATCCCCTCATCCTCTCACCTGCGCCTTGCTGGCGGCGGCATTGATACCCATGGCCACCCGCGCTTCGTCCCCGGTTTACCTCGATGCGCTAGACCTAAGCCAGGTCGAATCGGCGCCGGGCCTCACGCGCGCCAACCGCTCGTTCGACAACAAACCCTTGACGATTCAGGGCGTGGTTTTTCCACATGGCATCGGCACACACGCAAACGGCGATATCCGGCTGGCGCTGGACGGCCAGGCCGTTCGTTTCACCGCCAAAGTCGGCGTGGACGACGAAGCCGAGAAATCCTACGCGAGCGCCATTTTTCGCGTCATCGGCGATGGTAAAACCTTATGGCAAAGTCCGGTGCTACATCGCAACACCAAACCGCTGGAAGTCGATGTCAGTCTGGCCGGGATCAAGAATCTGGCGCTCACCTGTGACGATGGCAGCAGCTACACCACGTCGGATCACGTTGATTGGGTGGAGGCGACCATCACTTACGACGGGGCGGCACCGGTCGTGACGAACGGACGCGTGCGCCTCGAAATGGCGGACAGCGTGGTCGCATTCCGGATTCGCGGCGACAAATTATACGAGACGTATTTCGGCGCGCGGCCGGCCACGGCGACGGATCTCCCCGACTCAGGGGCGCCAGCTTATCCGACGCAATGGGATGCCCCGGAAGGGGTGAACGCCATCTCCATCATTCAGGCGGATGGCCGGATTTCCCTCGATCTCATCTGCCTGGACAGCCAATTGAAAAACCTGGATGAGAACCGCAGCGAACTCAGCTTCAGACTCGCCGACCCCGCCTACCCGGTGGAAGTGGACCTGCATTATCTGGCTTACAAACGGGAGAACGTGGTTCAACGCTGGTCAGTCATCCGCAACCTCGGCACCGGCGACGTGCAAATCGACCACGCCGCCTCGGGCTTTTTGAACGTCGGCGGCAACCGCCAATTTCTCACGTCGTTTTCGGGCACCTGGGGCGGCGAAGCGCTGATGCATGAGGAGGCGCTCCAACCCGGGATCAAGGAACTGCAGAGCATCACCGGCACAAGCACCAGCCAGCTGGGCCAGCCGGCGTTCATCCTGTCCATGGACGGCCCGGCCAACGAAGACAGCGGCAACGTCATCCTGGGCGCGCTCGCGTGGTCCGGCAACTGGCGGCTGCGCTTCGAGAAGCGCGCGGATGACACGCTGGCCATTGATGCGGGCTACAATCCGTATCTCGCGCGCTACCGGCTGGCCAAGGGCGAAGCGCTGGAAACGCCGCGCCTCATCCTGACCGGCAGCAGCCATGGCAAAGGGGAGGCCAGCCGGAATCTGCACCGCTGGGCCCGGGCCTACGGCATCCGCGGCGGGGACGAACCGCGGCGCGTCCTGCTCAATTCCTGGGAAGGCGCCTATTTCACCTTTGACGACGCGCTGATCAAGCGCATGATCACCGACGCCGCCAAAACGGGCATCGAACTGTTCGTGCTGGACGATGGCTGGTTCGGCCGGAAATACCCGCGCAACAATTCGCGCGCCGGGCTGGGCGACTGGGTGGTGAACACCAACAAGCTCAAGGGCGGGCTGCAAGGGCTGATTGACCACGCCAAAAAAGAGGGAATTGATTTCGGCATCTGGGTGGAACCGGAAATGGTGAATCCCGCCTCCGAACTATATGAGCAGCATCCCGATTGGGTCATCGAATTACCCCACCGAACGCAGCGCCTCCAGCGCACGCAGCTCGACCTCGATCTCGCGAACCCCGCGGTTCAGGATTACATCGTCCGGGCCATGGACGAACTGCTGACCCAGCACCCGGGCATCAGCTATGTCAAATGGGATTGCAACCGCTCCATCAGCGATCCGGGATCGAGTTATCTCGCCGCGGACCGGCAGGAACAGCTCTGGATCAAGTATGTGAAAGGCTATTACGACGTGCTCCGCCGCATCACGGAAAAGCACCCCAAGGTCACCTTCCAAGTCTGCGGCTCCGGCGGCGGGCGCACGGACTACGGCTCCCTGCAATACCATCACGAAGCCTGGACCAGCGACAACACGGACGCCCGGGAGCGGATCCGGATGCAATGGTCGCTCAACCAGATCTACCCCGCCATCATCACGGCCGCGCATGTCACGGAGGTTCCCAATCAAGAGACAGGACGCAGCACGCCGATCAAGTATCGCTTTGACGTGGCGATGACCGGGCGGCTGGGATTTGAAATGCGGCCGGAACGGGTGCCGGCCGCAGACATGGAGTTTTCCAAGAAAGCCCTGGAAGTTTACAAAGGCATCCGGCCCATCGTGCAATTCGGCGATCTCTACCGGCTGCGCTCGCCCTTCGAAGGCAACCTGGCGGCGCTGATGTATGTGCTCGACGGCCGGGGCCAACCGAAGCCGCTCCAGGCCGTGTTTTTCGCCTTCACCCTGGAAAAGGATTCCCTCACCAGCTTTGGCAACATCCAACTGCGCGGCTTGAACGCGGCGAAACGCTACCAGCTTACGGAAATCAATCTCACGCAACCGAACAGCCCCCTCACCCGGTATCACGGCCAAATTTTAGGCGGCGACTTCCTCATGACCGAGGGCCTGCAAATCCCGTGGAAATCCGGCGACTATCAAAGCGTCGTGATCAAGATCGAGGAAGCTGGAAATTGAGTTCAAGCCGTGGCCGGAGTTGGGCTCGCGTCCGTGCCGGACGGGCCAGCGCAGAAAATTACGAATTGCGAATTTCGAAGGGCGAAGGGCGGAACGGGAAAGGCAAAGCGAAAAGCGGAAGGCGGAAATTTAACCACCAAGACACCAAGCCAATTGCAAGACTACGGACGACGGACTACGGGCGCAGATCCGTCAAACTTTATCCAGGCAATTCCTGACGGTTTGCGCCAGCTGGTGAGCCACAAACGGCTTGGCAAGATAGTTGACGCCCTCTTCGAGGGGGAAATCCGGACCACCGATTTCCGCGCTGTAGCCGCTGGCGTAGATGACCTTAAGTTTCGGCTCCTGTTCCAACAGGTTGGCAGCTAGCTCCCGGCCGGTCATGCCGCCGGGCATCATCATGTCGGTGAGCAACAACCGGATTTCATCGCGGTGCTGTTTCCAGACGGCCAGGGCTTCGGCCCCATTCGATGCCTCCAACACGCGATAGCCCAGGTGCAGCAAGGCTTTCTGGATGGTGAGGCGCACGGAGGCATCATCCTCCACGAGCAAAATGGTTTCGTTTCCGCCGCGCGCGGCGGATGGCGCCGCACCGGCGATTTTCGGGTCGGCCGGCTGCACCAGGCGGGGCAGATAATACCGGAAGGTGGTGCCGTGGCCGACTTCGCTATACACATTGATCCAGCCCTGATGCTGCTGGATGATGCCGAAGACGGTGGCCAGCCCGAGGCCGGTGCCTTTGCCCACTTCCTTAGTGGTGAAAAACGGCTCGAAAATCTTTGAAATGATTTCCGGCGGAATGCCGCAGCCGGTATCGGTGACACTCACGCAGGCAAAAGACCCGGGCCGGGCCTGGGCGGTTTCGGTTGCCGTGGCGGCATCGAAATCCACGGCGGCGGTTTCAATGATGAGCCGGCCGCCGGCGGGCATGGCGTCGCGGGCATTGATGGTCAGGTTCATCAGGATTTGCTCCATCATCCCCGCGTCGGCGTGAATCAACAACGGCTGCCGCGCATACTTGACCTCCATCTGGACCTGTTCGCCCAGGGTGCGCTGCAGCATTCTGGTGACGTTGGTGAGGACATCGTTCAAATTCAGGTCGCGCAACTGCAAGGCCTGCTTGCGGCTGAACAGGAGCAACTGGCGGGTGAGATCGGCCGCGCGCTGGCTGGCCTTCTCGATTTCGGTGGCGGAATCCCGCTGGAAGTCGGACAGCGCCGGCTCCGACTTGAGCAGGCCGGCCTGGAGCTGGATTACGGCGAGGATGTTGTTGAAATCGTGGGCCACGCCGCCAGCCAACTGACCGACCGCCTCCATCTTCTGAGCCTGGCGGAATTGGGCCTCGAGCTGCGCCTCACGCGTCACGTCGCGTTTGACGGCCACATAATTGACAATTTTGCCCGAGTCGTCCCGCACAGGCGTGATGGTGGCCTCCTCCTCGTAGAGCGTGCCGTCCTTGCGACGGTTGATGAAATGCCCGCACCAAACCTCCCCGCGCCTGAGAGTATCCCACATCTGGCGGTAGAAGGCGGGGTCTTGATTGCCGCTCTTGAGAATGCGCGGATTCTGGCCGACAGCCTCGGCGAAGGTGTACCCGGTGATTTTCACAAAGGACGGGTTGACATAGAGCATCGTGCCCCGGGTGTCAGTGATGACGATGATTTCCGAGGCCTGCTCGACGGCGGTGGCCAGCCGGTCGTGGGATTCCTCCACGCGCTTGCGATCGGTGATGTCGTAAAAGACCATGGCGAACTGGCCCGGCTGGGGCGAGAACACCCGGGTATCATAGAAGCGATGGAGGGATTCATTAAAACGCTCCCAATGCAGCGGTTCACCACCCAACGCAACCTGATAATAACGCTGAACCACCTCAGCGGGCCACTTGAAGGACAGATCGGCCGAGGTCCGCCCGAGTTCCTCGCTCCGCTTCAGGCCGGTCATCCGCTCGAATCCCGAATTGGCCTGCAGCAGCCGGTGATCCACCGGCCGGCCGGCCCCGTCACACACCACCTCCATGAGCAGGAAACCGCCGAGCATGTGTTCAAAGAGGCCGCGATACTGCTCCTCGCTACTCTTCAACTTTTCTTCCGCCCGCTTATGTTCCGTGATGTCCAGGCCCAGCACCAACATGCAGGGTTCGCCGCCGATGGGAATCACCTCGAACCACAACTGATGATTGCGGATCTGGCCGGACTTCGTCCGGAAAAGCTGTTCGTGGCCATGCAGATGGCCATGTTCATGCAACTGCTCCATGATGAACGCGCGGTCGCCCGGATCCGGATACGCATTCAATTCCAAGGCCGTGCGGCCGATGACCTCTTCCCGAGCGTAGCCGCACATGCGAAAGAAACTTTCGTTCGCGTCAAGAATCACCCCGTCGGCCAGGCGGATGAGGGACACCGGCATGGGGCTGCTTTTGAACATCCGCGCGAAGCGCTCCTCGGATTGTTGCAAGGCCGTTTCCGCCAGCTTGCGCTCCGTGATGTCGGTTTCGATTCCATCCCACACGGTCCGCCCATCCGGCAGCGGGCGCGGCGCGGAATTCAGATTTATCCAGCGGATGGCCCCGTCGGCGCGGCGCATCCGCACATTGACGTTGAAGACGCACATCGATTTTACGGAGGCTTCCCGGGCAGCCACCATAATCGGCCGGTCCGCTTCGAGGATCTGGTGATAAAACAGCGCGGAATCCCGTTGCACCGCGGCGGCGGACAGGCCGTTGAGCCGCTCGATTCCCGCGCTGAGGTGCAGGAACTTCATCGTGCCATCGGTTTCGCGAACGACTTTATAGACCATGCTATCGGGCAGATTGTCGCTCAGCTGGCGGAACCGCTCGTCGCTTTCCGACAATGCCGCCACCTTCCGGTTGCGCTCATGGATGACGACGGTTGGCATCAACGAGATCAAGATTGAAATCAGGAGGAAGCTCTGCAGGGTGCCGATATAACTACCCGAGGCAATCTGGGCGGGGGTCAGACCGACGAGGAAATTGGTGGTGAAATAAGCCATCAACAAGGCGAGGAGCAGGTTGGCCGCCGTCACGCCGCGCATGCCGAAGCGCAAGCCCGCCCACAAGAGCAGCGGCATGAGCCGCGACTTGTAGGGCGAGTTGATGCCCTGATCCAGGACCAGCAGATACCAGATGCCCGCGACCAGCAAGGCGGCCAGCAGGGTGGCTTCGACGAGTTTGCCGCGCCGAGGCCCCCATTTTTCCACCTGGTCAGGTTGGCCAAACCACACCAGGATGAAGGGGGTCAGCACAAAAACGGCCAGCGCCTCATCCCCCCACCAGGTTATCCATGATCCCCAGAATGAATGGCTCATGCCGGAGGCGATCAGCGTGGCGGACCCGATGGCGGCCCCCAGCATGGTGCTCAACAAGGCGGCCCCGACGACCAGCCCGAAAAATTCCCTCAGGGAGGCCAGCTCCGGTTTTTCCGCCACAAACCGCCGCACCAGCCAGGCGCCGACGACGGCTTCACCGGTGTTGGCGGAGTAATAGCCAAGGGTCGTGCCCAGCGGCGTTCCCTTGGGCAAATCAAACAGGAGATTTCCGGCGGCGGCCGCCAGAATAAACCAGGGCCATGACCGGGTTTTATTCAGCAACAGCACGCCCACATACAGGCCGGCCGGCAGCCAGAAGGTCGCATACGGAAAGGCCGGAACCGAAAGCAGTCGCCCGAGTTTGGCACACAGGAAATAAGCCACGCCGAAAAGCACAGCGGATTGCCACAGACCCGGATTGCTTGGACGCCGCAAAGACATCGGTCAACAAATGGTCAGAATAACCCGACCGAAGCAAGTGGAATTTCCCACCACCAGTCATCAAGACAGCGACGGACAGGGACCTTCCGGTCGGGGTCCGTGCCGGACGGGCCAGCGCAGAAAATTACGAATTGCGAATTTCGAATGGCGAATGAGTGAAACTAAAAGCGGAAAGGTGCGTGCCGCACGGGCCTATTGCCAAGGGCAAGGGGCGGATTTTTTGCTGGTGCGGGGGCGGGATTGGCGCGATTAATTGCGGCGGATGAATCCGCTGCCGAAACATGTGCCGTTTCAATCCGCCTTCCGACCGGATTTCGAGGTGGTGGAGGAGCGGCAGGGCAATCTGCACCTGTTTCCCCACACGGATCAATTGCCGCGGCTCCAGCGGGCGCTGAATCTGGAGTTCAAGAACGCGCTGCCGGGGCACATCGCCCGCGTGGACAAACGCGGGGACGGTTTCCACAAAATCCTGCTGAAGCACGCCTGCCTGGACTTTTGCAGCTTCTTCAACGCGGCCCGGCCCGACCGGCTGCTGCTCTTTGCGCTGCCGGACCTAGATCTGGTGTCGCGCGTGGCGGTAGTCCAGCAAATCACGGAGGAGACCCGGCAGGGACCGCTGCACTGGTTCAAGTTCTACGGCGGGCCGGATTTTTTCACGGAGCCGAAGCTGTCCGGCCGGCGGCTGAAGTTTGCGGACCATGTGCTGCAGCGTTACTCCACGCGCGTGCCGAACAATGTAGGCGAGGATTGCAGCCGGCTGCTGCTGGTGATTTTCGGCGGGCCGCAGATCATGCTGCGGGTGGGGCCGGAACGCGCGTTTGTGGCGAGTTACGATCCATCGCTGGTGGCGTTTCCGTTCAAGGTCACGGACACGGAGTTCATCCTCACCACCTGCCTGACGGTGAACGAGATCAACACGATGGAGCAGGAAATGCCGCCACTGGTGTTCAACCTGCATTACGGGGACAGCTTCACGGTTCCGCGACTGCGCCACTGGTATCCGACCAAGCTGATGGCGGACCTTTATACGCGCTGGGAACGCAAGGCGCAGCTGCCGCCGCCACCGGAAGCTTTGCCGCCACGCCTGAACTGGCATTGGGTGGCGGCCCATTTGACGGATCTCCAGAAGGTACGCGGGCATGGGCCGGGCTCGCAATTGCTGTTCTGGGACCGGGTGCCCGGGCCCTGCACGTTTGACCTCAAGCCGGGCGAAGCGGAACCGCAATTGGATGAATGCGAGTTTTATCGCCAGGCGAGCCCCGGCCCGGATTGGGTTAAAGCCTTTGCGGCCAGGGATCAGGCGATCGTGCCGCCAACGCCGGGGAATGACTGCAAGTATTGAGTTTTGAATTATGAGGTTTGAGTTGAAGCGGAATGGTGCGTGCCGCACCGACCAACATCAAACAAGCGGAAAGCGCTGGTAATTACGAATTACGAATTTCAAATGGCGAATGATGGGACGGCTCGCGGGGACGCTCGCCCAACCGAGGCGATATATATATCTGGCGTTGATGATGTCGTCAGCCAAGGAGTTGCCAAGGAGGTGCCGGTGTTCTTCCAGTGCGGCCAGACCAGCTAACGGTGATCGGATTTTCCAGTCAAACTTTGACCAAGCGAGAATTTATTCTCATCGCGTCATCAAACCTTTCCCGAACGGAGGCAATAAATAAGCAGCAATAGGCAAGATGAGGTGAGTATGGTTTAGGGAAAATAATAGAAAATATAGGTGTATATTGAGCCTGAAACAGGCGAAACACAAATCAGACCTCCCAACCTCGCTTACGATTATGAAATCCACGCTCTGTAAACGCACAGTGTCGGCCTGGAAGCATCCGCGTTGGTCAGGAAGCTTCAAAATCCTTGCGCTGCTGGTTGCCGCCGGTCTGGGAGGATGGCCCTTCAACTCCGCCCTGGCGGTCCCAGCCGACCCGACGCCGAGGGATATCACGCAGCCGGACGGCACGAAGATTCAGGTGCGTCTGCGCGGTGACGAGTTTTTCCACTGGGCTGAGACCACCAATGGCTATGCCGTGGTCAAGGATACCGACAATTTCTGGAAATATGCGCAGCCGGCCATGAATCAAGCGGAGTTCCGCGTCATCAAGTCGGCCCGGGTTGGGGCGAGTGATCCGGCGCGGCTAGGTTTACGGAAGCATGATCTGCCGGATGCGAAGGTGCTGCGGAAGCACATACAGGAAAGGCGGAAAGCGCTGAACATGGAACCGGACGGAGTCACAACCCAAACCAAAGCGCAAGCGACGGCACAAACGGCGTCGCAGGCGACGGGTTCATCCTCAGGCACGGTGCGCCCGCACATCGCCGTATCCGGGGTCAAGAGCATCAAGAACATCGTCATTCTCGCGTGCTTCTCGAACCACTGGGATTACGCGAACAATACGGTGCTGCCCGCCTACGGGCGCGTGGATACCAACGAGTATTACAATCTCTACAACCAGGCCGGCTATAGCGCGGACGGCGCGGTGGGGTCGGTGAAGGATTATTATCGTGAAATTTCATACGGCAAGCTGACCATTGACTCGACCATCACGATGTGGGTGCGATTGCCGCGCGAATCAGCCTACTACGGCTTTGGCGCACATGGCGGCCTGCCGGCCGTGATGGTGGCGGACGCCATTGAGGCGGCGGCGGCGGCGGGTTTTGATTTCTCACAGGGCGACTCGGACGGCGACGGCTGGGTGGATGTGCTGGACGTGCTTCATTCGGGCTATGGCGAGGAGTCGACCGGCGACACGAATGACGTCTGGTCAGTCAAAGGCGGCCTCAGCAGCGTGGTCACGAAGAACGGGGTGAAGATGTACAACTATCACGAGGAACCAGCCCTGCGGGGCAGCTCCGGGAACGGCATCGAACGAATCGGGACCATCTGCCACGAGACGGGACACTTCTTCGGCCTGCCGGACCTATACGACTACAGCCCGCTGACCGACGGTCTGGGCAATTGGTGTCTGATGTCGGGCGCTTCGTGGAATGGCAATTCCGGCACCAGCCCGGGGCATCCCAGTGCCTGGGCCAAGGTCTTCCTCGGCTTCGCCAAAACCGTGCCAGTCCACTCCAAGAACGGTTTCTCCCTGCCTCGCGTGGAGGATAACGCGATCGTGGGGATCTTGCGCGACGGCTCGACCAACCAGGAATATTTCCTCATAGAGAACCGGGCCAAAACCGGCTTCGACAACAGCACGCAGATCAATCCCGGCCTGCTCATTTATCATGTGGACCAGAAAAACGCGAACAATGACCTGGGCACCTGGCCGCATCCGGCAGTAAAGGTGGAGGAGGCCGACGGGAACGATTCATTGGGCATGACCGGCGGGGGCACCCAAGCCGGCGATGCGTGGACGAGCACCAGCGGCCTGGCGGGCGGATGGAGCGACCGGACCGGCAACACCAACACCACCGCGATGCTTTACCAGACCGGCTCGCTCTACAGCCGCACTGACAATGCGGCCCTCTATACCTATAACTCGATCAACAATTTTTCGACCGCCGGCAGCAACATGACGTTCAACGTCCAATCGCTGAAAACGGACGCGCCCACTCAAAACGCATTGCCTGAGCCGTTCACGGTCGCCTGGGCACCGAGTTCCCAAACCACGAAATACGAAGTTCAGGAAGGCAGTCCGGCCACCCTCACCAGTTTCACGGACGGGGCCGAAAGCGAGGATGCGATGCGCGACAACTGGCAGGTGGCGGGCAAGACGCTCTGCGTGGTGACCAACGCCAGCCACGGCGGCTCCGCCTGCTACGTCCTGCAGCAAGCCAATTACGGGGCCGTACAATCGCTGGTTCTGCGCCAGCCGTTCAAGGTCACGGCCAGCACGGTCATCGCTTTCTACCTGATGTCACACATCTCGGCCGGCAACGGCTTTCTCCGGTGCGAACTGTCCAACGACAACGGCAACAACTGGAAAACCCTTGGCACTTACAATGACTACATTGATCCGTGGGCGTTGCACAGCTACAACCACACCGCCATCAACGCCGCCGGCATCAATTCCGGCGACACCTGCCTGCTGCGTTTTATCGTGGACATAGAATACACACTCGGTTGGAGCACATTCCCACGTTTCGGCTTTGCCATCGACGACATTTCCCTCACCGGCATTGAAATGGCCGGCTACAACGGCTGGACCTCGCTGGCAAACAACGTCGCGTCCAATTCCTACACCATTGGCGGCAAAGCCACCGGCACCTATGCCTACCGCATCCAACCTTACGCCAATGGTGCCTGGCAGGGCTTCGGCAACGTGGGCGAAACGATCGTGCGCCCCAATCAGGCGCCGGTGTGGACCATCAATCCGATCGCGGGCACCGGGGGAAATGTGGCCATGCCCTACGCGTCCAACATCGGCAACCAGGCCACCGACGAAATCAACGACGTGATGACCTTCAGCAAAGTCAGCGGCCCCGGCTGGTTGTCGGTCAGCACCGACGGCACGATGGCCGGAACCCCGCCGCCCGGCAGCGCCGGCACCAACACCTTCACTGTACGCGTGACCGACTCCGCCGGCGCCTACAACGACGCCACGCTGGCGATCCCGGTCAACACACCGCTCGCCAACACATCGATTGCCGACTGGCGCATGAATGAATCGAGCGGGCCAACACTCTACGACTCGGTCAGCAATTTCAATGGCACCGCGGCAGGGAGTCTGGTGTACGGGTTAACCGGTGCCCCGAATGGAGCAGCCGGCAACTCCGCTGTCGGGTTCGATGGCGCAACGACGTCCGTGTCCGTCCCGGCGCTGAACCTGAACACCAACACCCTGACCCTTACCGCCCTGATCAAACTCAACGGTGCACAATCTTATCGCGCGCCCGTTTTCATGTGGCGCGGCACTGGATTCGGACTCCGGTTTGACGACGGATCCGGGCTCGCCAACAACAACCTTTCGCCGGTTTGGAACGGCAGTGGCTGGCTCCCCTCGCTCGTCGTGCCGACGAACCAATGGACGTTCGTCGCCCTTTCGGTCGGGCCAACCAACCTTACTGTGTACATGGCGACCAACCTGGCGGTGGCCTCCTCCGTGATCAATAACGCCAATGTCGTAGCGGCATTCGATTCCACGTCCTACATCGGCTGGGATTCCAATTATTCCGGTGCGAGGCACTTCAATGGCACCATGGACGACGTAGCGATCTTCGGAAGAACCTTGGGCAGTTCCGAAATCAACCAGCTCGCCGCGGCGGCATTCGCCCAAGCAACGCCGGTTGTCACCCTGACCAGTCCGGCCAGCGGAGGGGTTTTGACCAACGCGACCATCACGGTCAGCGCATCCGTGGTCACCAACAACCACAACATCACCGCCGTGCGATTCTATGCCGGCCTCAACCGGCTCGGCGAAATCACCGCCTCGCCCTACACCTACAATTGGAGCGGCATGACCAATGGCAACTACGCGCTAAGCGCAAAGACCCTTTACGACGGCGGAAACCTCGTCGTCTCCGCGCCGGTCACAATTACCGTCTCCAACGCCGTGACATTTGCCACCGACCCGACGAACATCGTCGCCTCCGTCACCGGCAACAGCCTCATCCTAAGCTGGCCGAGCGACCACAAGGGCTGGACCTTGCAGGTGCAGACCAACATGCTGTCCGCCGGCCTCGGCACGAACTGGGCGGATGTGCCGGGTTCGACCTCGGCAAACGCCATCACCAATACCATCAACCCGACCAGCGGCGCGGTGTTCTATCGGTTGAAATACACCCCGTAATTCAAAAATGGCGTCAGATGGGAAGGAACTGCTCATGGCCTCACGCTTCTTGTTGATCTGACAAGGTGCCGGGCCCCCGGTCGTCTTTTCAGACAAGCCCCTAACGCTGTTCCGGCTTTGTCTGGGGTGAGGTCAAATTGTGAGTTATTAATTTTGAGGTATGAGTTGGGGAGGAAAGCTGAAGTCCGTACCGGACGGGCCAACCAAGCGAGGAACAACAGTGACGAGCGGTTTTACGCCACACAGCGCGCAAGGCAGGGCGAATCCAAATGATGCTCATGAAACCGAGCCGCACGCGAACCTGACGCGACCCATACACGCGCGGTGGCGAAAGGGCAGCCGTGGACTGGCCAGCGCAAGCCGCTGAGGGCCGGACGGCGCTTGAGGCGGGGCGGCGAGGATTTCCGCGGGTTGCCGGCGCACGTGACCGCGCTTCTCGTCATTGGCTCAATTCCTTGGTGGTCGGGCCGGTCCCGAGGTCAACCGGTGCGAATTCGTTTCCCGACTCAACGGGCGAAGCGGGCGAGGCGCTGGCGGACGGGCGTATCGACAAAACGCATGACCACATAGGCGACCACGAGGCACGAGACGTAGACCCCAATCGCCACCGGGATCTTAAGGCCCCATGGCGGCTTGCGGTCGCTGAGCCAGCCATAGAAGACGTAGTGAATCGGATAGTGGACGAGGTAGAGCGGGTAGGAAAGTTCGCCGAGGAAATCGCAGGCCTTTTCGCCGAAACGGGTGATCGGTTGGCTGCCGGCACCGACCAGCACGATGACCGGCAACAGGATGATGATGATCAGGCACTCATAGAGGCCGTTCACCCACGGCATCGCATCCGGACCGACCCGGGGCATCGGGAGCGCGATGAGGAGCGCGAGCGAGGTGAAGATCATCGCGTGTTTCATCGTGATCGTCTTGCCGAGACGGAAGAGGAACAGACCGGTCAGGAACGGGAACAGCACCCGGGCCATGCCCCGCCACAGATGAGGCCCTGTAAACATCCACCCGAACGACGCTGTACCAGCTTCGCTGCTCAAGATCACGTAGGCCAAGATGCCGGCGAACACCGCCGAGAGAATACCGAGTGTGCGAAGGCTGAGTTTGCGGAACCAGAATGCGTAACCGATATTCGCGATGTATTCAAAAAACAAGGACCACATTGGACCGTTCAGGGGGTAACCTTCGCCCATCCCCCGCAGGTCCATCGATTTGGGCGACGGAATCAAGAGCGCCCCTAAAACGGCGGAGAAGAGGAGCATCCCGAACGGAGTCTTGCCGACGGTTGGGTAAAAATTCGAGGCGCTGAAATAGAAGAAGATGACGCCGAGGATCGAACCGATGATTACCATCGGATGCAAGCGAACTAGGCGACGCTTAAAAAACGAACCGATGGACATCGTTGCCCAACGATCGTCGTAAGCGTAGCCCATCACATACCCGGACAGCATGAAGAAGAAGTCCACCGCGAGGTAGCCGTGATTGATCTGGTTCACCGCATCCGAGTCGAAAATGTGGAATGCCACCACAATCATGGCGGCCACACCGCGCAGACCATCAAGAATCGGCAATCGGTTTTTGGATAACGTACCGGCGATGGGGGGACTGGAAATCATGGGGGATGACATGGCGGGTCAGCGAGGACGGGGAATGTGACGACAGCTCGTTGAAATGTGTGTGGCGCTAAACATTTTTATACAGCCGCCCCGGGCGGCACGAATATTTCCATTGAATTATTTTCACACATGGCGATGTAGGTAGTCCAGAAGGATTTGTGATAGTTCCGAAGCCGAATATTGAAATAGAAAACACGGCGCCGTATCCAGAGCGTTGGCGCTTTGGCGTTGGGGACGTGCGCACGGGCCACCATCTCTTTCGCCGCCGATGGATTGGTTTTATCCCATTTCCTCAAACGCTCTAACTCACGGCTGCTGGTGGAAGACGGACTGCCGGATCTCTTTCTTGAGCGCGTCCAGATCAAGCGGTTTCGGGAAGAGACCCTCGCTGGCGGCCATGAGCGCGGGTTCGAGCGGCGCGAGTTCGGCGTCGGTCTTGCCGGCGGCCACGGCGTGTTGGTATGCCGTAAACAGCAACCGGCCCTTCGCCATCCGCAAAATGGCCGCCGCGCTGAATTTTTTGCCGGGCGTGATGCCGCCGATCTGCTGGTCGAGCGCTTCCAGCGCCTGGCCTTCCTTGAGGAGTTCCGCCTCGTCGCCGCCTTTCATTGCCTTATTGTAGAAGGCTTCGACCTTGTGGGATGCCTCAAAACGCAGTCTGGCCTTGGCCAGGTCATAGGTGCCCGCCACGACCTCGTCAATGGCCCGCTCCAGCCCGCCCATCGGATGGCCGATCCAGACGATTTTGCCGCCCTGCACCAGAAAAACGGTGGGGATGCCACCCTCGCCGGCCGCAGTCAACCAGTTTGTATTCATGAATCCCTCATCCGTGTCCCGCGCCACAAGGTAATCCATCTGGTCGCCCAGGCCGTCCACAAACTTCGCGACTTTGTCCGCCCCGGCATCCAAGACATCCAGGCCGATGAACGTGACCTGCTTGTATTTGTGCGCCATCTCGGTGAGGTGGGGAATGCTCGCCTTGCACGGGCCGCACCACGTCGCCCAAAATTCGACGACATAAAGCTGGTTGGAGTCGAAGCCGGCCACGGCGTCGCCCTTGAGCCACTTGGAATATTTCAGTTCGGGCGCCGGGTCGCCGATGGACAGGGTGGCGGCACAGGCGGTGAGGGTGAACGCAGCCAAAGCTGCCAGCGTGAGGTGGATGGGGTGTTTCATGGGGTAAACTTGATTAATTCGAGTGGAGGTCAATCCTCGCCGGCACGAGGCCGTCGGATTCAGCCTGGAGAACGATGGTTCCCGCCGGGCCGGCTTTTGCGCGCACAATCACCAGCGCCAGCCCGTTGAATGCGTTGTGTTCCGGCGCTTGAAACGATTCAAAACTGGTGGCGTCGCCGTTGTCCGCGGCGACGATCTCACCGGGGCCTTCAATCCCGAACTTGAGGTGGTTCATTGCGCGCGGAACCGTCAATCCGGTTTGGTCCGCCACCTTGACCGTCACAAACGAAAGATCCTGGCCGTCGGAACGAATCCTGTCGCGGTCGGCTTGCAACAGGAGTTTTGCCGCCGGGCCGGTGGTCGCGGCCACGTCCGTAGCCCAAGGCCTGCCTTTTTTGTAAGCCACCAACTTAAGTTCACCCGGCTGATAAACCACGCCGTCCCACTGCAACCGGTATTCGGATCGGCCCATTTTCTTCCGGCCGAGCGATTTACCGTTCAGGAACAATTCCGCCTCGTCGCCGCTGGTATAGACATGCACCGGCGTGACCTGCCCAATGCGTTCCGGCCAGTTCCAATGCGGCAGGAGGTGCGCCATCGGAAAATCGGGACGCCAGTGCGCCTGATAAAGGTAAAAGCGATCCTTCGGGAATCCGGCGAGGTCAATAATGCCAAAATAGGAACTGCGCGACGGCACCTTGACTTTGCCCAGCGCGTCCAATTCCTTTTGGATCCGGTCTTTTTGGGCGGGGTCGGTAAAATTCAGCAGATTGCTCGTGTCCGCGTTGTAGGGCGTGGGCTCGCCGAGGTAATCAAAGCCGGTCCAGACGAATTCGCCGGCGACAAAGGGAAACATTTCCTGACCGGCGAACTCGCGATCCGGCGGCATGGCCCACCCCGGCGCATACAAATCATAGGAGCTCACCTGAAAATCCGCCCGACCCCCGCCCTTGTTGGTGCTGACCGGAAAGAAATACTCCCCGCGCGAACTCACACACGAAGCCGTTTCGCTGCCGAACAAAGGCCGGGCGGGATGAGCCTGGCGAAACCTGCCATATTCGCCCGGCTTGTAGTTGTAGCCAAAAACATCCACGTCCTGCTGAAAGCCGTTGTAGCCGGCTTTCAATTGGTTGCACCCGGCCGTAGTCGGACGCGTCGGGTCTTCCTGATGCGCAATGTCCGTCAGCTCGGCCGCCATCCAGTGATCGGCCGAAACGCCCTGTTCTTTGACCTCATTGCCGATGCTCCAGAGAATGATGCTTGGATGATTGCGATCCCGGCGCAATTCCGCGCGCCAGTCGCGCTCATGCCAGTCGGCGAACAACAGATGATAATCGTTCCTGGTCTTGCCGCGCTGCCAGCAGTCGAAGGACTCGTCCATGACCAGCATGCCGAGGCGGTCGCAGAGGTCGAGCAGTTCCGAGGCGGGCGGATTGTGGCTGGTGCGGATGGCATTGCAGCCCATCGCCTTCAAGATTTCCACCTGACGTTCCAATGCGCGCATATTGATGGCCGCACCGAGCGCGCCGAGATCGTGATGATCACAAACGCCGTTCAAAGGCACGCGCCGGCCGTTGAGCAGAAAGCCGTGGTCCGCAGTGAACTGAATCGTGCGGATGCCGAAGGGCGTTTCATAGCGGTCCAGCTCTTTTCCGCCCTGCGCCAGCGAGGTGACCACGACATAGCGCTGCGGCTTATCAACGCTCCACAGCCGGGGATTTTCGAGAAGCATCCGGCCCGCACTTAACTGTGACCGGTGCGCGGCGAGGCTCACTCCGTCCGTTACCAACGAAGCGACTGATGGTCCTTTGCCGCCGTCCGCAAGCAGTTCAAGGATTTCATGCTTCACCGTCACGGTGGAATCGGCCTCCGTGTCGTTATCCACGCTCACCTGGATATTCACGGTGGCCGCCGCCGGGCTGACTTCCGGCGTGGTGACATACGTCCCCCATTGGCCAATTTTGACCGGCGCGGTTTTCACCAGCCAGACATTCCGGTAGATGCCGCCGCCCGGATACCAGCGCGACGAATCCGGCGGATTGTCCAGCCGGATGGCCACGACATTGTCGCCGCCGAAATTCAGATACGGGGTCAAGTCCACGCGCCAGGAGGCGTAGCCATAAGGCCAGCCGCCGACCAATTTGCCGTTGAGCCAGACCGTCGCATAGGACATCGCGCCGTCCACGTCCAAATAGATTTTCCGGCCCGCATCGGACGATGGAATATCGAGATGCTTCCGATACCACGCGACGCCCCACCAGGGCAGCTTGCCGGTGTTACCGGGATATTCCTGCTGGAACGGCCCCTCGATGCCCCAATCATGCGGCAAATTCAGCAACCGCCACTGGCGGTCGTCAAAGCCGGTTTGGGCGAAAGAAGCGCCGCCCGGCGGCTCGTTCGCCGGCCGCGGCACCGGCGCATTCGTGGTGAACGGATTGCCCGAGGGCAAAACCCAGGCATGGATGGCCGGGTAGGCCAGATTCGTTCCCGCTTCGGGCGCGTCACCCTTGAGGAAGCGCCACCCGGCGTTGAGAGCAATGCGTTCACGCGGCGAATCCGCAGACGCAGCAAACATCACGGGCGACGCCAGCAGGAGCGCGGCCATGGCAATGGTTTTTAGATTGGACATATACAGTGGGTTGGTTTGGCGCCAGCGGTTGAATTCATCCCGTAGCGGAGTTGGCTTGCTGGCGGCTTGGGTGATGGCGGAAACCGGTTTCGCCTTTGATTGCGACCATGAGTTGATCGTGGATAAGATTGCGGGTGTCAATGGCTTCCTTTTTGATTTCAGACTAAAATGCGTTTTCGGCCCGGTTTCGCAGCAGCACCATTGCGCAACCACGTTGGAGCGGAACGTGAAGCGTGAGTGCGCCATCCTTGAAGATGGGCGCGAGCGACGCGGCGGTTTCGTTGCCGGGATGCCGCGCGGCACAATGAACAGCAACGAGTCCGGGAAGGTTTCGGACAACGATGTCGGCAAATTCATGCTTGCCGCCGAAGGTAACGGGCAAGGCATAGCCGCCGGGAACTTCAAACAGGTTGACCTTCACACCGGTGGTCGTGGTTTTGACACAATGCGGCGCGAGCACCCATTTCTTGCCGCGCATGGCGTCGAGCAGCGGGCCGTAGTCGCTGAAGGCCTGGTCTGCCGCCGGCGCCGGCGTCATGCAATGATTATTCCAAGGATACGGGGCGGTTGGATAAACGCCAAGCAACAGATGCCGCTGGAAGAATGAATCGGGATCGGGCTGGTGCAGCGTCTCGTTGTAGGACCACGCCAGCACAGGCTTGTCCAAGCCCATGAGCGCACAGGCGTTGAGCGGCCGGCCTTCATTTCCCTGCTCGGAATAAAGGCCGTCCACCTGCCGCAGCAGGTCGAGGCGCGAATAAATCGGGTTCACGAAGATCACCTTGCCGCCGGCGTGCATTTTCGGGCCGAGCTTCGCCAGCAGATTATTCCAGGAAACACACAACGAACGGGCGGGCTTACCGCCGATCCAGCTCACGCCGTCGTCGGCTTTGCTGTTGGAGCGGGCAAGCCAGTCGAGCCGGTCAATGCAAATGCCGGATGAATCCGGGATCAATCGGAGGTGCCGGTCAGCCTGCTCCAAAATAAATTTTTGAAAAGCCAGGTCGCCGGAATCAACCACGCTGGCGGCGTAGCAGGTCGCGTTGCCGCCGATCAGAATCGCGCCGGGCAATTGCGTCTGGAGAAAGGCGCGCGGATCTTGCCACAGTTCGGGATCGCCAGCTGGCTTCATGGGCGGGCTGGCCATATTTTTGCCAAATTCGGTGACGTTGAAATAATCCAAAACATAGAAGCCATTGGTCTGCATGTAATGCGCGTAATCGTTCAGCCGGCGGCTCGTCGTCCAGCTGGGCTTGTCGGCGGGCGCTTTTTCATCGCACGAACGCTCCCACTTTTCATCGACGTTCGTCACCGGCGGGATGAACATGCCCATGTAGGGGAAGTCATCCGACAATTTCCAGTTGATGCGAAAGGCCATCTGCTTGAATTTCGCCACGTCAATCGGGCCTTCGTCGCCGGAATACGCGCCACAGCCGGCCATCGCATCGGCGCGCGGATTGGGCGGCTGGAAAAATTTCGGATAACGCGCCGTCAGCCAGCGCAGGCCGCCGCGCCAGTCCGCCTCATGCGCCACGAGGTTCATTTCAAAGCGCACCGGCCGGCCGCCGCCGAGCCGGTAATTCACGCGCGAAAACCGGATCGCGCCCGACGGCGTGGTGGTCAGCCGCGAACCGCAGAGGATGGCATCTTCCGGCGAGAACACGAGGCTCAAACCGGAGTCATCCGGCGGTTCGGCGATGGTCGCCAGCGGCAGGGCGGTGTAATCACTGCGCGTCGTTAGACCGCCGAAAGTCCAAGAGGTGCTGGCGAGCGGAAGCAGCACGAGCGGATCACGCCATTCGCCGGCTTTTCGTTCCGGATCAGACCAAGCCGTCCAGAACCGCGTCGCCGCCGTCGCCGGATAATCTAATTCCGTTGCGATGTCCGTCGTCCACGGTTCGCCGGCGGAGACAATTTCGATTTCCCAACGGATGCTTTCGCCCGCCGGCGTGAAGCGGTCCACCACGGTCAAAGTTCTACCCGAGGCGAGGTGTCGCAGCGTGCGCGTAAACCCGACCTCGCCGGAAAGAAAATGTTTTCCCGATTTCGTTTCACCGACTTGAACGCAGCCGTCGAGTTTTGTCCGACCCAAGATATTTTTTTCACGACCGCCTTCGATCGCGCCGACAATCCCACCGTTGGCTGACAGCTTCAGCGTAAGGTTCATCCCGCGGACCACATATACCGCCACATCGTTTGTTTCCGCCGCGCGGCTTGCCAGCGGCAGCAGAACGACGAACGCAAGAAAACAAAGGATTGGAGCAATGCGGGGGTAGCTGGTCATGGTTTTGATTCGGGGTAGTTGGCGGTGGTGGATGGCGGTGAAAATGTGTGGCGATCACTTTTCCGACTGACGAAACAATGAGCCAGTCCCCCCGCCCGGAGTCACAACGGCGGAAGGTTTGATCTCGAACAAGAATGTGGCGGTGCCGAGCCTGCCTTCCGGCGGCGTGCCGCAGGGAGCATAGAGGTGGGTTGGCGTGCCATCTTGATTAAACAGAAGCGCCGGGCGCTGCAAGACCCAGGGACTCCAGCCCCGCGCCGGATTCGGCCAGCGCTTCAGGTAATGGTCAACTGCCTCGTAAGCGCGGATTGGCTTCCGGTCGAAATGGATGCCATCGGGAGAATGATAGATCAACCCGCCGCCGGAGCCGGCTCCATGACAGTCGGTGACCAGCAGGCAAACTTCACCGTTGAGGAAGAAGGCGAAACCGTCCTCAATCGTGCCCTCGTTGGCCGTGAGGGGTTCCTTTTCAAAACGGTAGGGCCCCTCCACCCGGTCGGCGATAGCCACGCCCATGCGACGGACTTTGCCCGGGCCGGCCTTCATCGCCTTGTAGTAAAGCAGGAAGCGGCCGTCAGGCAGGGGCAGCAACGTGGGGTTGTTGACCCCGACCGTGCTGTCGTGCGACCAGACGTCAGGGTCGGCGGGGACATCCAGAACGAGACCGTCCTGACCGGCGAATTTCCAAGGGCCGGCGAGGCTGGAGGCCAGCATCATGCCAATCTTCTGGTTGGCGGGGAAGCCAACGGTGCCATTGGTGTTCGCGATGAAAAGCATGGCATAACGATGATCCGGGAGGCGCACGACGGTGACATTGTGGGTGCCCGCCATGCGCCAGGAGCCGTCCACACCGGAACCTTTCAGAACGGTGCCGACATAGTTGTAGGGACCTTCGGGCCGGCCAGCCTGGTAGTGGGCGATTTCACACGAGGTATGCCAGCCGAGAGCAAAGCTGTCTTTGACGGGCCAGCGTGAAACAAAAAGGTGAACCCTGCCCTGATCATCCAAGACGGGGGCATTGCACCAGATGTGCCAGTCGTTTTCGCTGAGAACGAAGCCCTTGGGGACGAGCGAATCATGGAAGTTCGCAAGGGTCACCGTCGGCGCCGGCAGCCCGGCGTGGGCGGACAGCGTAACAACACCAACCGCGATAAAAAAACAAAGCGGGCGCATCCGCATAAATTGGATTGTCCTTAGCCTCGCTCGTCCACTTGAACTGATTTTGGCAGGCTTCGGAATTCCAATGGACGGAGATAAGAATTTGAACATAACGGTTTACTCCACCGATTTATCACGCCGGGGCCGGGAGTTGGTGGTGAGACCGGTAAACGGCGGGGTATTCGGGCGGGGCAAGGTCATGCAGTTTGGTGCGGGCGATCTTGATTTCGCCAACACAACAGCCAAGGAAGGAATACCCCAAGTCTTCGGCGTGGATGAAGATGACGCTGGACGGTTGCGGCGCAGCGGAAAACGCCGACGGCGCGGCGAAGAACAAGGCGGCGACAAAAACCGTTCTTTGATTTTCATGCCAAACCCAGTCAGTCGTTGTGATTTGATCTGGGCACGGGCATTTGTGCGCCGACTTCCTTGAGCCACGCATCCAGTCGCGCGGCGAGTTCTTTTCGTTTACCGGGATTTGACCGGGCCAGGTCATTTGTTTCCGACAAGTCGGATTTCAAATCGTAAAGTTCCTCGGTGCCGGTTTCGTAAAAGCGGATCAGCTTCCAATCGCCGACGCGCGCCACGCTGTAGGGCGTCACCTTGCCACCATTCCAGTAATGCGGATAGTGCCAGAAGAATTCATCGTGGGGGGTCTGCGCCTCACCACGGAGCAAGGGCACGAAGCTCACGCCATCCACCGCCGTGCGGCTGGCCGATTTATCCGCACCAACCAGCTCCAGCAGTGTGGGGAAAAAGTCCATCGTGATGACCGGCGTGTCGCAGACGGTGCCCGGGTGAGTCACCCCCGGCATCTTGACGAGCAGCGGCACGCGCAAGCCGCCTTCGTAGGCGTGGCCTTTGCCGATGCGCAGCGGAAAGTTCGAGGTGGCCACCGGCTTGCCCGCATGCACCACCCCACCGTTATCCGAAGTGAAAATGATGAGCGTGTTCTCCGTCAGGTGCAACTCATCCAGTTTTTTCACGATGCGCCCGACGCTTTCGTCCACGCTACGAAGCATCGCGTAATAAACCTTGTTGTTCTGGCCGTTCGAACCGGGCCGGTCGGCAGCGTCGTCAATCAACTCCTGCTTACCCATGAGCGGCATGTGGACGGCGTAATGGCAGAAGTTCAGGTAAAACGGCTGGCCCCGGTTCGCCTCGATAAACGCCAGCGCCTCATCCGTGAGCTGGTCGGTGAGATATTCGCCCGGCTTACCGCCCCGCGCGGACAAACCGGGAACGCGATTGCCGTTATTCGTCGCGCCGTAAGGCCAGAAATACGACGCCGGATGGCCGGTCTCGCCGCCAGCGACGTTGACATCGAAGCCCTGATGCTGCGGAAGATACTGGCCGCCGCCGAGATGCCATTTGCCGAGATGCATGGTGGCATAGCCGCGCTGTTTCAACGCCGTAGCCAGCGTGGTTTCCTCCAGCGGCAGATGCTTCTGCCAGTCGGGCAGGAGGAAGCGGCTGTCCTTGGGCGTGCCTTCGCCCGAAATATAATCCGTGATATGCAGCCGCGCGGGATACTTACCCGTCATCAGCGCCGCGCGCGTGGGCGAACAGACGGCGCACGCCGCGTAACATGAGGTAAACCGCACGGAATTTGACGCCAGCGAATCAAGCTGCGGCGTCTGGTAAAACTTGCTGCCGAAGCACCCGCCGTCCGCCCAGCCCATGTCGTCAATGAGCAGGAAAACAATGTTCGGTTTTTTCGCCGGTTCGGCGGCGTTAAGATTGGCAACCGCCAAGCCGAGCGCCAGGAGTTGAATAATTCGTTTCATATCATCAGTTATCCGTGTCACTAGGTTGATTGTCGCCCTTGATTTTTTGCCCCGGTTTGCGCGCCGCCGCGGTGGGGTTATAAGCGGGATTGGGCCGGGTGGGCAGCACGGCGTGGCTGGATTTCAACCAGTCCAAAAGGTCAGCGAGCAATTCGTCGCGCCTGGCCGGGTCGGTCAGCGCCCGATTGTTTCGTTCGCCGATGTCCGCCGCCACATTGTAAAGTTCGACCGCGTTGTTGGTGGCCAGCCCCGCGCGGCCGCCATCAAGCTGCCATTCTTCGTGGTAAAGAAAGAGCTTCCAGTCACCCTTGCGGATGACGCTGACCGGCCGGGTGCGGAAAACCGGGTCGCGCCCGCGAATGACCGGCGCGTCGAGATAGCCGGGAAAATGCCAGAAGATCGCGTTGCGCGGGAGCGTGGTTTCCCCCTTGAAAAGCGGGGCCAGGCTGACGCCGTCGAGCACCTGCCCCTTCGGCGCGGCGGCATTGGCCGCCGCGAGCAGCGTGGAATAAAAATCCTGGCTGATCACCGGCACATCGCAGCGCGTGCCGGGCCGGGTGACGCCGGGCCAGCGCACAATCATGGGTTCACGGATGCCGCCTTCGTAATAACAGCCTTTGTTCCCGCGCAGCGGTTCCTGGGATGACTGCGGTGTGCCGCCATTATCGGAGGTAAAGATCAGCAACGTGTTCTGATCCAAGCCCAGGTCGGTCATTTTCTGGAGCAGCAGACCGATGCCTTCATCGAGGTCGCAGGTGCAGGCGGCGTACAGTGGCCGCTGGTGCTGCGCACCGGGCTGCTTCGCCCTAAACCTGGCGAGGGTGGCAGCACGCGCCTGCAGCGGGCCGTGGATGGCATAATATGGCAGGTAGAGAAAAAAGGGGCGATCCCGATTCGTCTCCATGAACCCGCCCGCCGCGCGGGTGACCGAGAAAATACCCTTGGGATCAGCGGGATCTTTGCCGGTCCAGCCAGCGCCGGATTCGAAAACCGTGTCGAAACCCTGTTTCTCCGGAGGAGCGCCTTCGCGACCGTCCAGATGCCACTTGCCGAAAATGCCCGTCACATAACCGGCCGCCTTGAGGGCTTTGGCGAGCGTGACCTTCTCCGGCGCAAGTCCGTCGCGATTGGGCACCGGCACCATGCGCTGGAGGTTCTTGGGGCCCCGATCCGTGCTGCCAACCGCATAGACGCCGTGCCGCGGCGTATATTGCCCGGACATCAGGCAGGCCCGGCTCGGCTGGCAGTTGGCCCCGCCCGCGTAGGCCGCGGTGAAAACCATCCCCCCCTTGGCGAGGCGGTCAAGGTTCGGGGTCTCATAAAAGTCGGAGCCGGTATAGCCCGTGTCTTTCCAACCCAGGTCATCGGCCAGGATGAAAACAATGTTCGGTTTATCTGCCGGCCCGGCGGCGTGAAGGCTGACGACCGCCAAGCCGAGCGCCAGCAGTTGGATGATTCGTTTCATACAATCACTCTGGCCACCTCATGGCACCAAGCCCACCCGGAAAAAGCCAATCCGGTTGGTGGGGGAAATCGAGATAGCGAAAGGCGAGGCCCCGAGTGAAAGGATGTCCGTCACCGTCTGCCACGCACCAGTCGCCGGCAATGCGGGTGTGGATTCGACACGGTAGTGCTGGCCCAGCGTGCCCGTGAATTGGAGATTGATTTTGCCGCCAGCGACATTCACGCCCGGCGCAATCACCGGGGGTGTGGGCAACGTCACAGTGAGATTGACGACCGCTGAAGTGGAGATCATCCACTGATTGTCCGTTACGACGGCGGTCAGGGCGTAATTGCCAGTGCCGAAATTGGTCCAGGTACAGGCGTAAGGGGCGTTGGTTACGGTGCCCAGCAGATTGGTGCCCCGAGAATAAAACTGCACCATGGCAATCGGGTTGCGGTTGGTCGTGAGGTTGGCTGAAAGGCTCACGACACCCGGCAGGACCACCGCCCCGTTGGTCGGCGAGGTCAAAGCCACCACCGGAGGCACGTCGAACAGCGTGCTCAAGGTGCTATGAATGATGGCCCACTGCCAGCTCCAAAGATTGTCGGCGTAACGGCCCACATCCATCAAGTTGTCGGTGGCCGGAGTACCAACGGCGACGTGATACAGGCCAAGATTGTGGCCCACTTCATGGGCCAGAGTGGAACCCAGCGAATCGGGCGTCCGGGACAATAGATTGACACGGACCATCGCGCCGCGCGGCGGCAATGTCTGCGGCCCCAATCCCGTAGAGGTGCCGCCACCGTTGGACTGGCCGTAAGTGGCGTCGTTCGTTCCATCGCGCAACCCATAGACATTGGAAAACACCTTCGACATGTTGGGCAACACACCGTAAGTCATGGGCGACCAGACTTCATCGTAGGCGGGAGTGTAGCTGCTCCCGTCACCGTTCAAGTCCCAGTTGAAGGTCAGCACGCCGTCGTTAATCCAGTTGATGCCGAGGTTGACCTTGGCATACACCGCCGAAATGTGGTTGGTAATCCCGGTATAGGCGGTATAGGCCCAGTTGGTGGACTCGGCCGGAAAACGGACGTAAGCATAGGCCAGATTCATGGTGCGCCGCGGATGGCTTTGAAGCTTCAGGTAGCCGACCACCGTGGCCCCGGATCTGGCGAACAGGAAAGACTCGCCTTCGGCCAGACCATTCAGGGTGACAGTATTGGTACCGCCGCCGCCCTGCGCCTGCACCGTGGCCATATTGGTGTCCGCCAGGACGAAGGCCAATGGCGACCATGCGATCGGACAGGTGAACTTGAGTTGTTCCGGGTGACCATTGACGCCGAGAAATTTGCCTTTCAGATTGTCATAGCCGGTCAAATCCTGATTAGTGCTCACGTCGAGAAAATAGGCATTGGTGGCAATCTCCGCGACGTTCAAATTGGTGTAGACCGGCAGGGCGGAACTTCCCGCCAAGCCAAACCACAGGTCACCACCGGCGGAACAACTGCCATCCGGATAATCGCCGGCGGGAGAGTAAAGCCCCACGACCGCCGGGCCGCCATACATGTTGGTGCCACAGTGAACGAGCTTGACGGCCAATTCATATTGCTGATCCAGGCTCACCAGACAGGCATTGCTGAAAGTAAAGGCATAGGCGGTTTCGCCCTGCACCTTTTGCAAAAAATCCTGGCTGTACAGCAACGTGCGACCGCCGCCGGCTTCCACCCGGGACAAGGCCAGGTTAAAGGTTGAGGGCGAACTCTGCCACGCGGAACATTTCAGCATGAACGCGTTCGCCGCAAAGGCGTGAATTCCATTGCGGTCCTGAAGGTTGTAGGCGGACAGAAAAATATCGGCCCGGGGATTGAACGTCTGAGTCAGCGTGTTGCTTTCCAGCAACGAGAGTTTCGTGCCGGCAGACACGGCGGGCATGTTGGGAATGCAATTGAAGCCATAGGCTGCGGCCTGGTCCGGCGCGGGATCGGCCAAGGCAGACAAACTAGCGAACACCGCCAGCAACAGACTCAGTTGGAGCGGCGGCCGTTTAAAGGTAATCATCATGGCAAGGTCAGGATCGGGTTAACAGTCGTTTCAGCGTTAAGGTTGATTTGCCTCGCCAAGGCGAGCGTTGCTTCATTACGCGCCCCGATTACAAAGCTCGAAGCCGAGCACACGAGATGCGGTTCAAGCAACAAAGTTGAGAAAAGACACGGATTTTTTAAAGGGGCGTTTAATTTTCACCACGCGCCGGCCGGGCGAGGTTTTTTTCGCGCGGACAGGCTTCACAGAATTGTTTTTCACGGATGAACACTACCCCATTCAGCAAAAGAAAAATACAGCTAAAACTTGAAAAAATCATTCATTTTCTTAAGGTGCCATCTCCCATGCAACCCGTGAGGAAAGTCGCCATTGTATCGCCGGTGTGGACGGCCTATGTTTACCGGCTGATGCTGGGGGCTTTAGCATACGCCGATTCGCATCCAAACCTGGTCACCCGCGACTTCCGTTTCTCCCGCGACTTTCATCCGGACACCGCCTTGAACCAGCTGCGAAAGTGGAATCCCGACGGCCTGCTCTGTTTTTTTGAAGCGGAACCACTGGAGCAATTGGGCCGCTCGCTCCCGCAAGCCCGGCCCATGGTGAATATGTGCTCCGCCAAGCCCAGTTCCGGCGTGGCCGTGGTGTCCGGCGGCATGGAAGCCTGGCTTGAAATGGGCATCCGCCACCTCCGGGAACACGGCTTGCGTTCCCTCGCCTTTCTGAATCTGGAAAACCTGCCTCAACAGAAAAGATTTGACGGCCTTTTTCATCAAATTGCCCGCCCCACCGATCCGACCAGGGCGAGTCTGGTTGAAGTGGTAAAACCCTCCTTGCTGGAAGATCCCCATGCGTCCGTCTCGCCAGTTCCACCGCGCCTGGCCGCATGGCTCCGGCAACTACCCAAGCCAGTCGGCGTGGTCTGTCCAACGACCGGCGGCGGCGGCTATCTCATCCGCGCCTGCCACAAGCTGGGACTGCGCGTGCCGGAAGATATCGCCGTGGTGGGAGTGGACGACGCCGATCTGGCGATTGCCAGCACGCCGGCCTTGACCACGGTGCTGCTGGCCGGCCACCAAATCGGCCGCGAAGCCATGCAGTTGCTTGACCAAATGATGAACGGCAAGCCCGCCCCGAAGGAAGTGGTGCTGCTCAATGCGATGGATCTGCATGTGCGGGAATCCACCGGCTTAAAAAGGTCCCAGATTTGCGACATCGGCGCGGCGTTGGAATATATCAACCAGCACGCCTGCCATGGCGTCAGCGTGGAACAGGTGGTCAAAGAAACGCAGCGCGTGTCCTATGTCACCTTCCACAAACATTTTCAGGCGGCCACCGGCCAGACACCCGGTGAAGCCATCCAACGCCGCCAGATTGAAGAGGCGCAACGGCTGCTCGCCAACACGGAACTTTCCATCACCACCATCGCCGAAAACTCGGGCTTTTGTAACAGCAGCAATTTCGCCCGCACTTTCCGAGCCCGCCAAGGGATGTCACCCAGGGATTACCGCAAAAAAGCCCAGGCAAAGAAGTCACGATGGAAAGGGAAAAGCTGACAGTTATAGAGGGGTTGGAAACAGTCACACACAGCGGTCTGGAAGCCACGCCAGCAAATGAGAAGGTTTATGCCGGCCAAACCCTCATTGCCCCACTTTACGATGGACACGCGGCGGCAGGACGTCCAATTCGCGCAGTTCAAACGGCGATTAACATGCCGATTCTGACGGGCAATTCATCCTTCACGGTAGGGTAACACCCCATAGCGCGGGGCAGGCAGCGAGCGGATGCTGTGCCCATGAATAATAAACCACTGCTGATCACGTTGCTTGCCGCCGCCTCGTTTGCCATCGGATGCGACAAGGAAAAAACCGCCGCCCAACAGATTGAGGCGGTCCAATCCGAAACGAAACAAGCCGCGCAGGACATGAAGGATTACACCTTCGCCCAAAAAGCCGAATTCGTCAAAGCGATGCAGGACCAACTGGCGGTCCTAAACCAGGATCTGGACAAACTCGCGGCCAAAATCGACAGCTCCAGCGATGCGATCAAGGCCGAGGCGAAGCCAAAACTCCAGGCACTGCGCGAGCAGGCCGCAAAATTGAACCAGCAATTGATCGATGCCCAGAACGCCACGGAATCCACCTGGGACAGCGTCAAAGCCGGTTCCAAAAAAGCCTATGACTCACTGGCGCACGGTTTCACGGAAGCCCGCCAATGGGTGAGCGACAAGATCGCGCCTTGAGGTGCGATGGAGTTTTATGAAGGCAACCAACCGCTTAAGGAACAGCGTTTGCATCTGGCTGGGCAGCGCGTGGCTGGGATGCACAGCCCAAGCCCAACCGTCGTTATCGGTGGCGGTGAGCGTGCCGCTGCCAACGGTGCAGATTCGGGTCGAAAGCGATTTTTACGAACCGCTCACCCCGCACGGGGAATGGGTGGTGGTAGGCACCTACGGCCGCTGCTGGAGGCCGGGGCACGTGGCCCGTGATTGGCGCCCCTATTGCAACGGCAGCTGGGAGCGCACGGACGACGGCTGGTATTGGGTCAGCGACGAACCGTGGGGTTGGGCCACCTATCACTATGGCCGATGGGATTTCACCGAGCAATACGGCTGGTATTGGGTGCCGCAGACCCAATGGGCGCCAGCCTGGGTTTCCTGGCACAGCGGGGGCGGATACATCGGCTGGGCGCCGCTCCAGCCAGCCGTGAGAATTTCCGCAAGCGGTTATACGGGTTTTAACGCGGCACTCATCCCGCCACGCGCATTTGTCTTCGTGGAGCAAAGCCGGTTCCTGGAACCCATCCGCGCCACGACGGTGGCGGTGAATAATACCACCATCCTCCACAACACGACCACCCTCATGAATGCCAAAATGGTGAACAACACCGTGCTCAACGAAGGACCGGCCACGACGGCCATCGAAAAAGCAAGCGGGCGGAAAATCGAGACGGTCCCGGTGCACGAACTACGCCACCAGACGGAAGCGGCGGTCATCAGCAAGCAACAGACCCTGACAGCCACCGGAGCGAACACCCCGGAAAAGAAAAACATTCCAGGGCGCGGCCCGGCGCCGATTGAGAAACCAGCCGCGGTCATGCCGGAGCCGGCAAAGCCGGCCCCGAAGAACAACGAATTGCGAAACGAGACACGAAAGCCCGCTCCCGCCGCCGGCGAATCCAAGCCGGCTGCCAAGCCTGAAGGCAACAATGGCCCGGTGATCAAGGAATCCGCCCAACCGAAGGCCAGCCAACGCGTTGAACCTCCGCGCAAGCCAGCGAATAAGAATGGGCCGCCGGCGGCCCAGGACAAGCCAGCCGCAAATGAAAAAGGCGGGGCTAACGCGGCGGATCCAGAACACGAGAAAAAATCAAAAGAATGATGGCGGCGAAGTTCGCCACCGGTCCCGGGCAGCCAATTCCCGTTGGAAGAGAACGAGACGCAGCCCCAGTTCATCAGACCCATCACCTGACGGGAAATTCCAAATGATCATGAAAACCTTATTCACCGCCGAAGCGTCCTCCAAAGGAGGGCGATCAGGGACCCTCCAGACGCCGGACGGTCTGCTGGATGTCACACTGGGAAATCCGCTAAAGAAAGGCCTTGAGAAACGCGGTCCCAATCCGGAGCTGCTGTTTGCCGGCGCCTATGCGGCCTGTTTCCACGGGGCCCTGGCCAACGCGGCCAGCAAGCTCGGCACACCGGCCAAAGATTCCACGGTACGGGCCAGGGTGAGCCTGATCGAGGACGACCAAGGCGGCTACCGCCTGGCGGTGGAAATTCATGCGCAAATTCCCGGAACGGATCGCGCCCAAACGCAGAGGATCATGGACGCAGCCCACAATACCTGCCCCTACTCGAAAGCCCTGCGCGGCGACACATCCGTCAAGCTGGTGGCGGACTGACCGGCACGGCTGCCAGCCACGATAAGATTGTTTATCAGCCCCGTGAGACCAGCCGCGCATACGCCGTGAACGAGTGGTCCAGCTTTCCAAGTAAGTCTGCAAGAATGCCAGGTAGGGTTACACCCCATAGCTAATAGTGGTCGCCTCCCCCATAGTGTTTTCAGTGTTAAAAACAAACAAACAAACAACCAAAAGAAATCAAATGAAATCATTATTCCCCCTAACGCTCGCCGCCGTGGTGAGCACACTGTTAATCACCGGCTCACCCGTGCGGGCGGCCGGCACGGACAGCCGCATCGAGTCTTCCGCCGCGAAGACCTATGTGTTCAAAACCGCCCTCAAGGACGATTCCATCAAGACGGAAGCCAAAGACGGCGTCGTCACCCTGACGGGCACGGTCGCCGAAGCCTCGCATAAATCCCTGGCGGAGGACACCGTGGCGAGCCTGCCCGGGGTCAAGCGGGTGGACAATCAGCTGCAAATCAGCGGCGAACAACCGGCGGAGCATTCCGACACCTGGATCAGCATGAAAGTAAAGACCGCCCTGCTGTTCCACCGCAACGTGAGCGCCACCGGCACCACGGTTTATGTGAAGGACGGCGTCGTCACCCTGCAGGGTGAAGCCGGCAGCATGGCAGAAAAAGAACTCACCACCGAATATGCCAAGGACATCGACAACGTCAAAGAGGTCAAAAACAACATGACGATCGCCAAGACGCCGGCCACGGCCAGCGAAACGGTGGGCGACAAGATTGATGACGCATCCATCACCGCCCAGGTCAAGTCATCGCTGCTATCGCATCGCTCGACCAGCGCCCTGCACACCTCGGTGTCCACGACGGACGGCATCGTCACCGTGGGCGGCATTGCCAAGAACGACGCGGAAAAAAGCCTCGTCACCAAGCTCGCCACGGATATCAACGGGGTGACCAGCGTGGTCAACAACATGACCATCATTGTCGAAGCCACCGATAAATAACCCCAAACCGTCTGCCGGCTGGGGCGAAAGCGCGCCAGCCGGCAAAACAACCAATCGAAACTATTATGTTATACACGATCGCAATGATCCTCCTGGTCCTATGGCTGCTCGGGCTGGTTTCAGGGGCCACGTTGGGGGGCTTCATTCATGTCCTGCTGGTGGTCGCCATTGTGATGGTTCTGCTGCGGGTCATTTCCGGGCGGAAAGCAATTTGAACACCGGCCAGCCAAAAACCCACGTTTAATATGAACACAAAAACCATCGTTTCCGTCCTGCTCATCACCCTGGGCATCGTGGTGCTCGCCTATTCGGGGCTGACCTTCACGACGCCCGGAAAACCGGTTGACTTCCTGGGGATGCACTTTGAAACCACCAACAGCCATTTCATCTCGCCGGCCGTCGGGGCACTCGCGCTCGTCGGCGGGATTGTGCTGCTGCTGGTAAAACCCAAGAGCGTCTGATGAATAATATCAGCCGATCGGCAATGACCGCGGTTCCGGTGCGGCTGCGGCCATTGAGATGGAATGAATTGGTGCGCCGGGGCGACTATGTAGAGAACGGCCGACAGGGATTTGAGCCATGGGAAGGTCCGGGCGGATTCCGCGCCGACGCGTTTGTGAAACAGATTTACCGGCAATCGGGGCGCCGACCGGCCGCATCCAGGAAATCGCCATGAGCCTACTCGACCAATTGTGCCAGACCGTCAGCCGGCTGTTCAAACAGGTATTCCGGCTGCCCCAAGCCATGGCGGACGCCATCAAGCAGCGCCAACAGCGGGTTGTCCTGATCGAACTCGAAGCCGAACGGCTGGACCGGATACGACATCCGGAAAAATATCGCGGGAAGTGAGCCGACCCCCCTCCCCCATGAAGGGGAACGGGGTTCGCGATTAAAAGCGGGCCGCCGCCCATGATTCACAGCCCCAGCACCCGGCAGGTCTTGCGAAAGTGGTGGCCAAAAATGGAGAGCGTAACGGCCTGCGGGAACAGTGCAGGGCGGTGAAAGAAGGTCCAGATTAGCAAGCCCCAGTAATGGAAACGTTCGCGGCCCAATATACCGAGCCGGACATTCGCCCGGAGAAATGCCAGAAAATACCGCCAGTTCAGCGGCCCAGAGATTTTCGGACGGCGATATTCACGCAGGAACGTGCGGATTCGCCGATAATACGGCCCCGGCGCATAGAGGTGACCCAGGAGGCTCCGGTAACCTTCGCGCAACTTATCGCGGTTCATGTGCGGAATGAAGTTGGTGGTGCCGTCCAGGTTGTTACCGGTGGTCTGGGCGGTCAGCCGGCCCTGCGCAAACAGCCGCTGGTGCAGCTTCGTGCCGGGGATGGCTTGCAGCAGGCCGACCATCGCCGTGACGATGCCGCTTTGCTGGATGAACTCGCGCTGCCGCGCAAAAATCGCAGGCGTGTCGCTGTCAAAGCCAACGATAAAACCACCCTGCACCTCCAAACCAGCGCGCTGGATGCGCTTCACATCGGCGACCAAATCGCGCTCCTGGTTCTGGCGCTTGTTGCACTCGGCCAAGCCGGCCGCCTCCGGCGTCTCGATGCCGACAAACACCTGATTGAATCCCGCCTCGACCATCATCCCCATCAACTCCGCATCGTCGGCCAGATTGATGGACGCCTCAGTGAAGAACGGAATGCCGCGCCGACCCTGCTGCCACTGGATCAGCGCCGGCAGGAGTTCCGTTTTTAAAGTGTGTTGGTTGCCGATGAAATTGTCGTCCACGAAGAAAACCGCCCCGCGCCAGCCCGCCCGATGCAGACCGTCCAGTTCGGCGATCATTTGCGCCGTGGCCTTGGTGCGCGGCCGGTGCCCAAACATCGCGGTGATGTTACAAAACTCGCAATCAAACGGGCAGCCGCGCGAGAATTGCACGCTCATCGAGGCGTAATGTTTCAAATCCGCGAGGGCCCACAGCGGCACCGGCGTCTGCCGGAGGTCGGGAAATACCGGCGAGGCATACACGCGCCGCGCCGCGCCACGCGCGAAGTCGAGCAAGAATTCCGGAAGCGTCAGCTCCGCCTCGTTGAGCACGAAATGATCGACTTCAGGAAATTGTTCAGGCCCCAGAGTGAACAGCGGGCCGCCGGCCACAATCGTCTTACCGGCAGCGCGACACCGGGCGATCAGCACATGCGCCGATTCCTGCTGGGCGATCATCCCGCTGATGAGCACCAGGTCCGCCCACGCCAGATCCCGGTCGCGCAATTTCCGCACATTGACATCCACCAGCCGCTTCGCCCAATCCGCCGGCAGCATCGCCGCCACGGTGAGCAGGCCCAGCGGCGGCAACGAAGCTTTTTTACCGATGAATTTCAAGGCGTGCTTGAAACTCCAGAACGTGTCCGGAAACTCCGGGTATAGCAGCAGAACGTTCATCTCTGGTCAAACCTCCGCCAAAACCACCCGGCCACAATGGGGTGTTCACCCCATATACACAGGGAGAGTTATGCCAGAGAATTGCAACCGGTTGGCCGTCCGGCGCAAGGCGCCAGAGGTGGCCGCCAAGGAAAGCCGGAGAAACCATGACAATTGCCTGAAGAAACCGCTCCGGCTGCAGAAACATGCGCAAGGCTTGACGCACCGGGGGCTGAAAGCACTGGAGCATGAACGCGATAAAGTCAGCCCTGAACCACAGGATGAAACCGCCCAGACACTACCGGGGCATCAAGGTCCGATTGCTTTCGCTAAAACGGGCGGCGGGCTTAAGTCCGGCATGGTTCAAAATGAAATCGCCAGCACCCGAAGATTGGTGTAACATAGGCCAAGTCCGTGCGGCAAATGCGCGCGAACTCAAAACCCAGGAACCTGCGTGAGACCGGCGATCCATCACGATGAGGGCCGGGTCGGCAGACCTTCCGGGGCGCGGAAACTGCCAAGAAATTTATGAAGCCGAAAACCAAACCGGGACACCGGGACAAAAGGGCATCCAGAACCGTCCGGGCGACCGCGAGCGCCGCGACGGCCACCGGTTCATTTCCGATTATTGGCATCGGCACATCGGCCGGAGGACTCGAAGCCTTGGAGCATTTTCTGAGGCATGTGCCGGAAACCGGCGGCATGGCATTTGTCATCGTCCAGCATCTGGATCCAACGCGCAAAGGCATCATGCCCGAACTGCTCCAGCGCACCACCGGCATGAAAGTAATCCAGGTCAAGGACCGCACCCCGGTCCTGCCAGATTGCGTCTATGTCATTCCGCCCAACAAGGACATGTCCATCCTGCATGGCGTCCTGCACCTGCTCGAACCGGCGTCGCCACGCGGTCTGCGGCTGCCGATTGATTTCTTCCTCCGCTCGCTGGCGCAGGACCGGCAGGAACACAGCATCGCCGTGATTCTCTCCGGCATGGGTTCCGACGGCACGCTGGGGCTGCGGGCCATCAAGGAGAAGGGCGGCGTGGTGCTGGTGCAGGATCCGGCCACGGCCAAATTCGACGGCATGCCGCGGAGCGCGATTGACTCCGGGCTGGCGGATATTGTGGCTCCCGTGGACGACCTGCCCGAAAGAATCCTCGGCTATCTCCAGCGAACGCCGGTGGGACACACCACCGAAATGGTGCTGGGGGACAAAACCCGGAGCGCCTTGGACAAGGCGATCATCCTGCTGCGCACCCATACCGGCCACGACTTTTCACTCTACAAAAAAAACACCTTCTACCGCCGGATCGAGCGGCGCATGGGCATCCACCAGATCAACAAGATCGCCGACTATGTCCGTTACCTGCAGGAAAATTCCCAAGAGCTGGATTTGCTGTTCAAGGAACTACTGATCGGCGTGACGAGCTTCTTCCGCGACCCCGCGGGCTGGGAGGAATTGCGCAAAAAGATCCTGCCCGGACTCATCGCCAAACTGCCGGACGGCCATGTGCTGCGGGCGTGGGTGGCCGGCTGCTCCACCGGCGAGGAGGCTTATTCCCTGGCCATGGTTTTCAAGGAGGTGATGGACAAGCTCAAGTCCCGGAAGAAAATCACGCTACAGGTTTTCGCCACCGACCTGGACAAGGACGCGATTGACAAGGCCCGCGCCGGCGTCTATCCGGAAAACATTTGTGCGGACGTCCCGCCCGCGCACATGAGCCGGTTCTTCGTCAAGGATGAGCATGGCTGCCGAGTCACCAGCGAAATCCGCAAGCTGGTCACCTTTGCCACGCAGAGCCTCATCATGGATCCGCCCTTCACCAAGCTGGATTTTTTGAGCTGCCGCAACCTGCTGATCTACCTGACGCCCGAAATGCAAAAGAAACTGATGCCGCTGTTCCATTACAGCCTCAGCCCCGGCGGCGTCCTGTTTCTCGGGAGCGCGGAAACCATCGGAACATTCACCGACCTGTTCACGCCGCTGAACAACAAGCTGCGGATCTTCCAACGGCTACAATCCCCCCCCCGCGCGGAGCCGATTGAGTTTCCCTCCTCGTTTGCCCCGGCCCGGCCGGACGGGACCGGTCCGCTGCGGCCGGCGAAACCGAACGTCAGCCTCCAGGCACTCGCGGATCAATTGGTCCTGGAAAATTTCGCGCCGCCGGCGGTGCTGGTGAATGACAAGGGCAACATCCTCTATGTCAGCGGACGGACGGGCAAATATCTGGAGCCCGCCGCCGGCAAGGCCAACTGGAATATTTTTGCCATGGCCCGCGAAGGCCTCCGCTACGAAGTCAGCAACGCATTCCACAAGGCCCTGGAGCAGAAAAACCCCGTCGCGGTTCAGGGCCTCAAGGTCGAAACCAACGGCGGCAAGCAGTCCGTGGACATAACCGTCCAGCAGCTCGATCAACCCGAGGCGCTACGGGGACTGGTGATGATTGTATTCACCGACGTGGCCACGCCGGTGGAACCGCCCGCCTGGCCACGCGCCGCCAAAGCCGGGAAAAATCCCGGCCACAACGCCGGACGGGAGGAACTCGCCCGGAAATACCAGCAGGCCCGCCAGGAGGCGCAGACCATCCGCGAAGAAATGCAGACCTCGCAGGAAGGGTCAAGTCCTGAAATAAATTTGTCACCTTGTCTTTGAGTTATGTTTGCTGGTGGGGTGTGGCAATCGGGGGGATTACGCGCTGGAAGATGGGCTGCCCCTGCGGGGGAACGGAGGCTTTGGCACGCAGTGCCAAGGCCG
>CAIXBQ010000110.1 GCA_903917705.1 uncultured Verrucomicrobia subdivision 3 bacterium
GGTTCGCAGGAGTTTGTCCCGCGTTGACATGTCCGTTGGAAGGACCGACCGGAGGTGTTTGTAACTCAAAGAGACCCCCTCCGCGAGCAGCTGCTGCACGGCTGTTTTAATGGCGGTTCGGCGGGACAATTCACGGGTGAGTTTTGCATCATTCAGAAACCGTGTGTATCTAGTTTTGATCTCTGTCGCCAAGTCGGGGAAGGCCCGGGTGGCCACGGTCTGGTCGAACCCGAGCCGTCGGCAAACCTCCCTGAACGACGGCGGTGGCAATTCCGGGGTTTGTGTCACCAAGGCCAGACGCGCCCGCATGTCTTCCCGGGGCTGGCGCAGGAGCGGTCGGCGGATGCGATTTGCCACCGATTGAGCCATCGGCCGGGAGTCGTGTACAACCGCAAAATCGATGTGGCCGATGAGCCAGTCCGTGATCTCCCCGCCGAAACAATGTGCCATCGCCAACAACGAGGCCGGGGACGGCCGTTGGGTGCCATTGACCCAGCAGCTCACCGTGAATCCCCGGACGCGAAGCAAGCGTGCCAAGGCGGAGAAGTTGCCTGAGCCCCGAGTTTGCACCAGGTTTCCGACGTTGGTGTGGAAAGTGGTCTGCGGGGTTTCATCAGGCAACCGCTGAATTGCCGCCACAAAACGGGCCAGGGCGCCGGCCGAAAATCCATCCCATTCCGACTGTGTTTGAGGGACGGGATGATTGCCAATGGAGGTTGTTTTTCCCAGCCAAGCCGCGCATCTGGGGCAATGTCCGGACCATCGATACCGGCCCAGTGAAAAATGAGGTTTACCACAGGCGGAGCATCGATCTTGAAGCGAGCACCCGTGGATCGGGCAGGTACTGAGTTGTGAAAGAAGCCAGACCAGTGGCTGGTAGACGGGCTGGTCATCCTGGCGCCACTGGTTCAGGCATTCCGGGCACCAGGCCTGGGACCGCCGAAGAATTCTCTGTTCGGCCACCAGGTTCCCGAGGCGGCAAAACGTCAGCGACCGGAGGGCAGTCTGCCCGGTTAGCGTTTGAAGAATGGCGACCATTTCCAAGGTGGTGCCGTTGTCGCCGTTGATGGTCATTCCCACCCGGCCAAACAGGTCGCAATAACCGTTCGGCCCGGTCATGGATTTGCGCTCGAACCGGGGGGCGAGTTCCCGGCAGACTAAAACCCAAGTGGGCAGGCCGTGAGCCGCGGAAAGCCGGTGGATATAGCCGGCCAGACATTCCACCATGGGCGTTCCCAAGCCGATGGGCTTGAGATTGAACAACCGGCTGCGGGGAGGCAGGACCGGGGGCGATTCATCCAAATATTGCTGGTCTGCTGGGTTCATGCGGCGGCCACCTCCAAGCCAACGGGATCCCGCGTCGGTTTCCGCATGCCGACGGGTACGGTCCGGCGGGCGGGCGGCACCAGGGGAGCCGGTGCGGCAGGTTGGAATTTTGACAGGCCGAGGAGCCGGTCGAGCTCTTTATCTTCGGCGTGACTCCGCGCCCAATGATCTTCGCCGGCCCCGATCTCCTCGATGATTTTCCGGATCGAAAGGGTGGGCAGGCATGTCGCCTTGAGGACATTGTTGGACAATTCATTGCCATCGGAACGGAGGACGCGACTGTAGGCCGCCGTCAGCCAGCTTTTGAGAATGCCCACACAGCCGGCTGAACCCCGATAGAGCATTTCCGCACTCCGGACCAGGTCCGGCTGAGCCGGGAGCAGGATGCCGGATTCCAAACTGCGAATGACGGTCTGAAAATTGTGCCACTCGTCCGGCCGATCGCACTGATAGCGCGGCAGGTGAATCGAGGCGAAACGGCGGGCGACCTGTCCGTTAAGCTGGAGCAGGGGAATCAGGTCGTAGGTCCCGACCAGCACCACAAAGGTGCCCGTGATTTTGGCCAGGGATTTCAAGATGTCGGTTTGGTCCTGCAGCCGCCGCCCGCTGGCCATCTTGCCCAGGTGCTGGGCTTCATCGATCAACAAAACCTTCACGCCGCGGTGACGAAAAGCGGATTCGACCCGGGCTTTGAGTTCCAGATGGTTTAACGAAGCCAGGCGGGTGACGCCGGCTTTGCCGGAGGGCATTTCCTTCAAGGCAATCTGCCAGTCGCAAGCCGGCTCCTTGAGCGCGACCAGGATCCGCAGGTACATTTCACGCCAATTAAAGTTGCCGAGCTCCGGGGCCGGCGCATCGACCGCGATGACCGGCACCAAACCGATGTCAGCCTGCATGGCGGTGAGGTTTTGTTTCAAGACGGCCTGCTTCACGCGGGCTACCAGCGTGGATTTACCGGCCCCCGTCGGGCCGATGACGGCGGCCACCTCGACGTCGGCGGGCTCTTCGATCAAGTCCAAGACCTGTTGGAATGCCGTCATCAGAATCGGATGGCCGATGATCTTGCCTTTGAATTTATCCAGCGGTCCGGATGAAGAGGTTGAGGGCATTGCCATAACTTTGGGCTCCATTAAAAATCCGCGAATACCGGCGCGGTTTCCGGCGCGGCCGGCGCGGCTTGTTGCCCGGCACCTTGCGAGGTGATGGCTGCGGGTTGATAAATTTCAATTTGCGGCCCGGCCACGTTTCAGTTCGCCATGAATCGCGTGAACTCGACCGAAGACCGGCGCAACTTCGACATTTGGATCTGGGCGAGTCATCCCGGTGACGAGAAATACAAAAGCATCGTGCAGCAGGCGATGATTCGCGTGCCGCAAAACACCGAAGGCGTGGAGCAGAAAATTTCCTTCCCGGAAATTTCCGATGTGAAGGCTGGAACACCAGCGTTCAAACTCAACGCCACATCTGAAGCCGGAACAAAAATTTATTACTACGTGCTCGAAGGCCCGGCCGAAGTGGAGGGTGACATTTTGAAATTCACCCAAATTCCGCCGCGCGCAAAATTTCCGGTCAAGGTCACCGTCGTCGCGTGGCAGCATGGATGGTCTGGCAAAGTGAAAACAGCCGCGCTGGTCGCCCGGGAATTCCTTATTCAGGAGCTAAAATGAAAAGTCCGCTTACAACCACTTTGAGTCTGCTTTTTTCCACGTTTGTTCTAGCGCTGCAATCAGCGGTCGCGGTTCACGCCGCGAATCAGGCGGTGGTGGAAACGAATGCCGCCGCGAAAAACGCCGCCATTCGCGAGGCGCGATTTGGCCGGACCGATCCCCAAAATGCGACCATCTCAAAAGCCCAAACCCAATTCGCAGTGTGCAACGCACGCGGGCATTTTCCGCGTGTAATATTTATCGGAACGCCGGACGCAATATGTTTCGCGCTGGCCGAGGTGGAAGTGGCTGGGGTACTGAGCGATCAATGAACAAACTAATTTGACATGACTAAGACTACTCCAAACCAAACTTACACGGCTCTGGCTTTGATTTTCCTGGGATGGTCACTTTCCGCCGGGAGTGTTTCTGCCGCCGAACAGCGGCTGGCTTCGCCCGATGGCGGGTTGGCCGTGATTGTCTCGAACGACCACGGTTTGCATTTTAGCGTGGAGGCGGACGGCAAGACCGTGCTCACGAATTCGCCGCTCGGTCTCGAATTCAAGGACGGAACGAAACTTGGCCCGGCGGCGGTCATCATCAAAACCCGGACCAAGAAACACGACGGCCAATGGGAGAATCGTTTTGGCAATCGCCGGGTAGTGAGTGATCGCTGGCGTGAATTGCAACTGACGCTTGAAGAACCCGGCGTTCCGCCGCGCACCTTTGGCTTGATGGTGCGCGCTTTCGATCACGGCGTTGCTTTCCGCTACGATTTGCTGGCGCGTTCGGGGTTGGGTAGCTTTGTCCTGACGAACGAGCTGACGGAATTCCATTTTGCGGACGACTATCGCTGTTGGGCCGGCGGCGAATCGGAGTGTGCGGAAAACCAGTATCCTCAAACGAAATTGAGCGCGATTCCGGCGGGGAAACCCGGCCACCCGTTCCGGAGTGTTCTGCCCTTGCTGGTTGAAACGCCTGCGGGCTGTATCGCGATTGCCGAATCTGATCTGGTGGACTGGTCGGGAATGTCCCTTGCAGGCACGGGTTCGTCCGCTGTCAAAGTGATGCTCGAGCGCCGCTCGGATGGAAACGGGCTGGTGGTTTCGTCCGTGCCGCGTGTCAGTCCATGGCGCGTGCTGATGTTCGGTCGCAAGGCCGCCGATCTGGTGGGTTCCGATCTCATCGCCACGCTCGCGACGCCGAGCTGTTTGAAAGACGTTTCGTGGATCAAGCCCGGCGCTAGTGCATGGGACGCTTGGTGGACGGGCCTCAATCCTTACGATGCCGATCCCAAGCATCGGGCCGTGGAAGCGCGTGGCACCACGCCGTCCGACAAAGAATACATCGATCTCGCGGCGGAGATGGGCTGGCCGTATCAACTGGTGGACTGGTATTGGTATGAAGGAATGACCAGCTACAATAAATCGCTGCATTCACAGCCCAACGCGGTCAGAGGCGATTTCACCAAGGCCGTTCCCGCCGTCAATGTTCCCGAACTGATCCAATACGCGAAAACGAAAAACGTCCGGCTGCTGGTCTGGGCGCATTCGCTAGACATCGAGTCGTTTGGGATTGAAAACGCGCTGGCGTATCTGGCCGGACAGGGGTTTGCCGGGGTGAAAATTGATTTCATCAACAGCCAGTCGCAGGAGACCGTTCAGTGGTGCGAAAAAGTTTTGGCGACGGCGGCGATACATCATCTGCTGATTGATTTTCATGGCACTTATAAGCCCACCGGACTGGCGCGCACCTATCCGAACTTCATCACGCAGGAAGGCGTACTCGGCAATGAATACAATAAGCTTGGCGGCAACCGATGCACGCCGCTGCACGCGGTCACGCTGCCGTTCACCCGCGCGTTGCTGGGGCCGATGGATTTCACGCCCGGCGGTTTTCTGAATCGCGCGCCGAAGGATTTCAATGTCGCAGCTCCGGCGGAGGTCATGGGTACACGGGCGCGCCAGCTCGCAATGACGGTGGTTTATCCCAGTCCGCTACTGGTGCTGTGCGACAGCCCGAAAAATTATCGCGGCCAGCCGGGCATCGAATTTCTCCGCGACATTCCGACAGTGTGGGATGAAAGCGTGGTGCTGGAAGGTGAAGTCGGCAAATCCATCGCAATCGCCCGGCGCGCGGGCAACCGCTGGTATCTCGTTGCAATGAACGGAGCCGATGCGGCGACGCTGAACCTGTCATTGAAATTCTTGGGCAAGGGCCAATGGACGCTGCGGAGTTTCGCCGACCGCATTGACGGAGAGCCAACCGAGATTGTCGAATCGAATCAGCACGTGGATGTGTCCACGGTTCTGCCGGTGAAGTTCGTCGCGGCGGGCGGGTTTGCCGCCGTGCTTTCGCAATCAAAAGAGGGTAGATGACTTTAGGGTAATGACCTATAAATAACTGCTGTTAAATGAAGAAAACATCCAAGCTAATTTCTTCCCCTTGCTCGGAGTGTTGGCCGCGTTTTTCGCCGTGAAGACCTTTGTGCAACCTGACACCACAGCGGCGGAGGCGGGCGTGGCACTGGCGGCCAGTTGCAAGGGGTGCCGACCGTATTGCGATGGGCGTTCGTTTGGAAACAAAGGCTATTGAAAATCCCGCCGGCCGGCCGCTGAAAGTGGTTCCGCGGATCGGCGAGGAAGCTTTTCGTAATGGGGACTCCAAACATTCATTCGAGGGGCATTCACTGACGGTGATCAGGATGCCAGCGAAATAATTATTTGGATTGTGCACCCAACGAAGTTGAACATTATAGCAATTTGTAGGTATCATCCAGGCGGCGACCGGAAGGTGTGCCGGTATTCACTGGGCGACAGTCCCGCCGTTTGCCGGAACTGGCGCGTGAAGGCGCTTTGATCCGCGTAGCCGCAATCCAGCGCAATGATGGCGACGGCGTCCCCGGTCTCGCGCAGGCGGCGCACCGCATGTTCCATCCGCATCTTCTGGATGAGCTGCCCAGCGGTGAGCCGGAAGATTTTCCGCACGCGCTGTTCAAACTGCCACGGGGACAAGCCGGCGCGCGCGGCCAGCTCCGGCACGCGCAGGGGCTCGCTGATATTCGCCTGGAGATGCTGCACGACCCCGGCAATGCGCGCATAATCCTCGCCGCGCTCGTTCGGGGCCTGCACATCCTGGGAAATCCCGATCAGGCCGACGATGCGCCCGCCCCGATCGTGGAGCGGCAGCTTGTTCGTCAAGCACCAGCCGCGGGCACCGGATGAATAAAAATGCAGCTCCAACTGGTTGCGAATCTCGCCGCCATCCCCCAGCACCCGTTCGTCCTGCACGCGATAGCTCTGGCCAAACGGGGCGGGAAAAATCTCATCCACCCGCCGGCCGATCAGTTCCGGTTTGCCCCGCCGGCCGCAGCGTTCGACGAGGGTTTGATTCACCACGACATATTCGCCACGCAAGTTCTTGATGAAAAAAACCAGGTCGCCGAGGCAGTCGAACAGCGCCTCGCCGGCGAAGGGTTCGGCGAGTTGGGCGAAGAGCTCGGTTTGCAGTTGGGCGGGCGTCATCAGGCGCATCGTTGTGCCGAAATTGTAGCGGTCGCTGCGGAAATAGCCAAGACACCTTGCGCAGGGCGGGGCATAATGTTCCGGCCATGAGCAATCCAGCCATCCGGAAAATCCAGATCATTGACTCCCACACGGGCGGCGAACCGACGCGCGTCGTCATCGCCGGCGGGCCGGAGCTCGGCGGCGGCACGGTGGCCGACCGGCTGGAAGTTTTCCGCGAGCGGCACGACCCGTTTCGTTCCGCCGTCGTCAATGAGCCGCGCGGCTCGGATGTCGTGGTCGGCGCGCTTCTGTGCGAGCCGGCGGACAAGTGCTGCGCCGCGGGCGTCATTTTCTTCAACAACGTCAGCTACCTCGGCATGTGCGGTCACGGCACCATCGGCCTGGTCGTCACGCTGGCGCATTTGGGCCGAATTCAATGCGGCGAACACAAGATCGAAACGCCCGTGGGCGTCGTCACCGCCACGCTGTATCCCAACGGCGAAGTTTCCGTGGCCAACATCCCGAGCTGGCGCGCGAAGAAGGCCGCCACCGTGGATGTCCCCGGCCTCGGCCCGGTCACCGGCGACGTGGCGTGGAGCGGCAACTGGTTTTTCCTCATCGAGAAACACGGCCTGGACCTGTCGCTCGCCACGGTGGACCTGCTCACCGATTACACATGGCGCGTTCGGCAGGCCGTCAACGCGCAGGGCTTCCCGGAGGTGGACCACGTCGAGCTTTTCGGCCCGTCGACTTCGCCCGGCGCGCACTCGCGCAACTTCGTCCTCTGTCCCGGCAAAGCCTATGACCGCTCGCCGTGCGGCACGGGCACGAGCGCGAAGCTCGCGTGCCTCGCCGCGGACGGCAAACTGGCCGAGGGCGCGGCGTGGGTGCAGGAAAGCATCATCGGGAGCACCTTTAAAGGCTCGTTCACCTGGCTCGACCGGGCGGCCGGCAAAGTCGCGCCGGTCATCACCGGCACGGCGTTTGTGAATTCAGAAATCACCCAGTTGCTGGACGAGCGCGATCCGTTCTGCTGGGGCATTCGCGCGTGAACCAATCCTTCGACATCGTCATCGTGGGGGCGGGCATCGTCGGCGCGGCGTGCGCGGCGGCATGCGCGCGCGGTGGGCTGAAGGTGCTAGTGCTCGAACGCGGTCCGATTGGCGGTGGCACCACGGCCGCCGGCATGGGGCACATCGTGGTAATGGATGACTCCGAGGCGCAATTTGCCCTGACCCGCTATTCGCGCAATCTGTGGCAGGACCTTCGCCCGCAACTGCCGGACGACGTGGAGTTCGATGCCTGCGGCACGCTTTGGGTCGCGGCGGACGAAGAGGAAATGGCGGAGGTTCGCCGGAAGGAGAAATTTTATTCCGAGCGCGGCGTCCGTGTGGAAGTGCTGGATGGAAAAGGCGTGGCCAAAGCCGAGCCGAATCTCCGTCCCGGCCTGGCCGGCGGATTGCGGGTGCTGGGTGACGCGGTGCTGTATCCGCCCTGCGCCGCGCGCTTCTTCATGGAGCAGGCGCAGCGGCACGGCGCGGAATTTCGCAGCGGCGAGGTTCAGGCGTTGTTGCCGGAAGGCGGCGTGCAATTGCGGGACGGCACGCGTCTCAGCGCCGGCCGCAGCGTCAACGCCGCCGGGGCGTGCTCGCCCGCGCTTTCGCCCGGCCTGCCGGTGCGCAAGCGCAAGGGGCATCTCGTCATCACGGACCGTTACCCCGGCTATGTGCATCACCAGATTGTCGAGCTGGGCTACCTGAAGAGCGCTCATTCGATGACGAAAGATTCCGTCGCGTTCAACATCCAGCCGCGCAAGACCGGCCAGATGCTGGTCGGCTCGTCCCGCCAGTTTGACGCCGAAGACACCGGCGTGGATCAGCAAATTCTCGACCGCATGCTGCGCCGCGCCGCCGAATATCTTCCCTCGCTCGGCAATCTTGTCGCCACCCGCGTGTGGACCGGCCATCGCCCGACGACGCCGGACAAGCTGCCGCTGATCGGGCCGAGCATTGAGAGCGACCGCATCTGGCTGGCGACCGGCCATGAGGGATTGGGCATCACCACGTCAACGGGCACGGGCCAGTTGCTGGCAGATTTGCTGCTCGGGAAGACCTCGTTAATCCCCGCCGCGCCGTATGCTCCCGCGCGGCTGGCCAAGGGGGAGGCGCATCATGGCTGACTCCGTTCAACTGCGCATCAACGGCCGCATGATTGCCGTGCCCGGCGGCACGGTTCTGGCCGCCGCCATCGCCGCGGCGGGCGTGACGCAGTTCCGCCGCTCGGTCAGCGGCCAGCCGCGCACGCCGGTTTGCGGCATGGGCGTGTGCATGGAATGCCGCGTCACAATCAACGGGCAGGCGCAGCGCCGCAGCTGCCAGACCTTGTGCGAGCCGGGCATGGAGGTGCAGACCGATGAATAGCCGCGCCCACGAATTTGAAATTGTCATCGTTGGCGCCGGCCCGGCGGGGCTGGCCGCCGCCTGCGCCGCCGCTGAAAACGGAAAACGCGTGGCCGTGCTCGACGACACCCCGTGGCTCGGGGGCCAGATCTGGCGCGGCGAACAGGCCCAGCCCGCGCAGCCCGGGGCGCAGAAATGGATCGAACGCTTCCGCCGTTCCGGCGCGACGCTGATCGACCAGACCAGCGTCATCGCATCGCCGCGCCCCGGCGTGCTGACGGCCGAACATCCGTCGGGCGGCCGCGAAATTCGTTTTCAGAAACTCATCCTGGCCACCGGCGCGCGGGAATTGCTCCTGCCGTTTCCCGGCTGGATGCTGCCGGGCGTGGTGGCGGCGGGCGGCTTGCAAGTGTTGGCCAAACATGGCTGGCCGGTGGCGGGAAAGAAAGTGGTCGTCGCCGGCACCGGCCCGTTGCTGCTGGCCGTGGCGGACGGCCTGAAAAAATACGGGGCGCACGTCGTTTCCACCGCCGAGCAGGCGCCGCTGGCGCGCGTCGCCGGCTTTGGCCTGAAGCTGCTGCTGGCGCATCCCGGGAAGATTCTGCAGGGCCTCGGTATCAAGTCGCGGCTGCTGGGAGTGCCGCAGCGTTTCGGCGTGTGGCCGGTGAGGGCGGAGGGCGACCGCCAGGTGCGCAGTGTCACGCTGACGGACGGCCAAAAAACGTGGACGGAAGACTGCGACCTGCTGGCGTGCGGCTTCAACCTCGTGCCCAACGTGGAGCTGCCGCTGGCGCTTAGTTGCGAGCTGTGCGACGGATTTGTCCGCGTGGACAAATGGCAGGCCACGAGTGTTGAGAACATTTACTGCGCCGGCGAGCCGACCGGCATCGGCGGCGTGGATTGCGCGCTGGCCGAAGGGCGGATTGCCGGCCTGGCCGCCGCCGGCCGCAAGGACGAGGCGCGGCAACTTTTTGCCGGCCGCGCCCGCTGGCATCGGTTCCGGGCCGCAATGGCGGAGACGTTCGCGTTGCGTCCGGAAGTGAAAACGCTGGCGGCGGACGACACGATCTTCTGCCGCTGCGAAGACGCGACTTTTGGCCGCGTGAAACAATTCAGCAACTGGCGCGACGCGAAATTGCAGACCCGTTGCGGGATGGGCGCGTGCCAGGGCCGCACCTGCGGCGCGGCGGCCAGGGTCGTGCTCGGCTTCGGCATGGAATCCGTCCGTCCGCCCGTGCTGCCCGCGCGCATTCTTTCGCTGCTGACAATTTCGTCCGACTCCACAACCATTGCCGAAACCAAAATTACCGGAACCAACCAAACCCTATGAACATCAACCTTGAACCCAAAGCCATCCAAGCCGCCGTCGCGAAATTGAAGTTCCGCACGAAAGCATTCGTCGACGGCAAATTCGCGCCGTCGGCCAGCGGCAAAACCTACGCCTCCATCAACCCGGCCAACGGCCGGGTGATCGCGCAAATCGCGGCCTGCGAACCGGAGGATGTGAATCGCGCCGTGAAGATCGCGCGCAAGACTTTCGAGAGCGGCGTGTGGTCCCGGATGAAGCCCGCCGACCGCAAGACGGTGCTGCTGAAGTTCGTCGAGCTGCTCGAAAAGAACGCGATGGAAATCGCGCTGCTCGATTCGATCGACGCCGGCAAGCCGATTTTCGACTGCGCCACGATCGACATACCCGATGCGATCCATTGCATCCACTGGCACGCCGAACTGGCCGACAAGCTTTACGAGCGCACCTCGCCCTCCGGGCCGGATGTCGTCTCGATGATCGTCCGCGAGCCGCTCGGCGTGGTGGGCATGATCCTGCCGTGGAATTTTCCGGCCCAGATGATGGCGTGGAAGATCGGCCCGGCGCTGGCCGCCGGCAACAGCCTCGTGATCAAACCCGCCAAGCAAACCTCGCTGAGCGCGCTGCGCATGGCGGAAATCGCCGCCGAGGCCGGCCTGCCGGCGGGCGTCATGAACGTGGTGCCCGGCAGCGGCGCGGTGCTCGGGCCGGCCCTGTGCCGCCACATGGACGTGGACATGGTGGCCTTCACCGGCTCGACCAGCGTGGGCCGCGATCTGCTCCGCTACTCGGCGGAATCGAATCTCAAGCGTATCATCCTCGAACTCGGCGGCAAGAATCCGCAGGTGGTGCTGGCCGATGCCGACCTCGACAACGTCGCGCCGCACGCCGTCAACTCGGCCTTCTGGAACATGGGCGAAAATTGCAGCAGCGGCTCGCGCCTCATCGTCCACCGCAGCGTGAAGGACGAGTTACTGGAGAAATTCATACGCGAGACCCGGAAGTGGCCCATCGGCGACCCGCTCAATCCGAAGAACCGCGTCGGCCCGCTGATCGAGCCGTCGCACATGCAGACCGTGCTGAACTACATCGAGACCGCCAAGCAGGAAGGCGGCAAGCTGGTGCTCGGCGGCAAGCGCACCCTCCAGAAGACGGGCGGCAATTTCGTCGAGCTCACCGTGTTCGACGAGGTCACGCCATCCATGACCATTGCGAAGCAGGAAATCTTCGGCCCCGTGCTGGCGGTCATCCCCGTGGACAGCGACGAGGAAGCCATCGCCGTCGCCAACGACACGAACTACGGGCTCGCGGCGTCGCTGCACACGCGCGACATCGCCAAGGCGCACCGCTTCGCCCGCGCCATCCGCGCCGGCGTCGTCTCCGTGAACAGCTTTTCGGAAGGCGATCTCACCACGCCGTTCGGCGGGTTCAAGGAATCCGGCTTTTTCGGCCGCGACAAATCCTCCTACGCGCACGAGCAATACACCGAACTCAAAACCGTCTGGCTGCAGCTCTGAAGCGCCCACTCGAAAGAATATATGAAGAATAAACATCAAACCTCATTCCGCGGCGTGTTCGTCGCGCTCGTCACGCCGATGAAGGCGAACGGCGACATCGATTTCCGCAACCTCGGCAAGCAGGTGGACGCGATGGTGGCCGCCGGCATCCACGGCCTGATCCCGCTGGGCAGCACCGGCGAATTTTACGCCATGACCGCCGGCGAGCGGCGGGCCGTGATCCAGGCCACCATCGAGGCGGCGGACGGACGCCTGCCGGTGGTGGCCGGCGCCAACGCCAGCTCCACGCGCGACGTGATCGCCTTCAGCCGCGAGGCGGAACAGCTCGGCTGCGACGGCGTGATGCTCGCCGCCCCGTATTATTCCCTGCCGACCCCGGAGGAATTGTTCGCGCATTTCTCGGCGGTCAACGCTGCGATCGGCATCCCCATCATGCTCTACAATTATCCCGGCCGCACCGGCGTGGATATGTCGCCGGAGTTCATCGGGCGCCTCGCGGGCTTGAGCAACGTCCGCTACGTCAAGGAAAGCACCGGCGACATCACGCGCATCAGCACCCTGCTGCGGACGTGCGGCGACCGCATCGGCGTCTTCTGCGGCGGCGACGGCGTGGCCTTTGAGAGCCTGGCGCTCGGCGCCATCGGCTGGGTGGGCGGCGTGGCCAATGTCGCGCCCCGGCAGCACGTCGAGCTCTACCGGCTCATCGCGGAGCGGCAGGACTACGAGGCGGCCCGCCGGCTTTATTTCAAGATGCTCCCGCTGCTCAGCCTGATGGAAGGCGGCGGCAAATACACCCAGTGGGTCAAGGCCGCGTGCGGTCTGGTGGGGCGGCCCGTGGGCGCGCCGCGGGCGCCGTTGCAGGCCGCCACCGCCGCCGAACTGCGCCAACTCAAGTCCGCGCTGGCCAAGTTGAAATAATCGTCATTCAAATCTGAAACGGAGATTCTTCCGCCCGTCCGGTTATGGTGGGGCGAGCGTCCCCGCGAGCCGGTGAGGGGATATGGCAGTTCTTGGCAACCTGGGGACCGGTAGGGCGCGTCACTCCGTGCGCGCCGTCCGGTGATCTGCAAGCGTTGGTTGGCAACCGCGGCGGGCAGGGGACTGCCCGCCCTACCGGCCCGGTGCCAATGCTAATTGAAACTGCTAAGTGATCTTCCGACGGCCTTGGCCTCCTCACCCCGGCGCAATCTGCCTTTACTGTAGCGGCGGTCTATGACCGCCGTGGGTTCCCCGTTGAATGAAGCTCGGTCGGCGGTCATAGAC
>CAIXBQ010000111.1 GCA_903917705.1 uncultured Verrucomicrobia subdivision 3 bacterium
CACGACAGATAAACCGTCTCGGTTTTCCCCACACGCGTGGGGATGGTCCGACGCATTACAGCCGGCTGCAGGTGATCGCGCCGTTTTCCCCACACGCGTGGGGATGGTCCGTGCTTGGATCGGATTGCATGAACAACGACGGCGTTTTCCCCACACGCGTGGGGATGGTCCGGCTTACCAGCGTGCGAGGGGCACGGTGGCGGGGTTTTCCCCACACGCGTGGGGATGGTCCGACCAGATGTTTTGCCCCGCCGTGGCCGCCAAGGTTTTCCCCACACGCGTGGGGATGGTCCGGCGCCGGCGTGCTGGAAGGCGGGCACGGTGGGGTTTTCCCCACACGCGTGGGGATGGTCCGGCATCCTTGACGGGATCTTCGGCGAAGTCCGGGTTTTCCCCACACGCGTGGGGATGGTCCGGTCTCACCAAGGAGATGCGCGAGGCGGCGGCGGTTTTCCCCACACGCGTGGGGATGGTCCGTCGCCCTGGGTCATGCCGACCACGGGGCGCTTGTTTTCCCCACACGCGTGGGGATGGTCCGGCCAAGGGCAATTCGCGCGGGAAGGCCAGCCAGTTTTCCCCACACGCGTGGGGATGGTCCGACCTATCAGGGCGATAATTATTGCGCCGCCATGTTTTCCCCACACGCGTGGGGATGGTCCGGCGGCAAGCAATGTGAGCCGGATTTGCATGATGTTTTCCCCACACGCGTGGGGATGGTCCGTCATCGGGCGCATAGGTTGTGTTTGTGGCGGGGTTTTCCCCACACGCGTGGGGATGGTCCGGCGTGCATGGGGAAACCTTGCGCGCGGCTGGAGTTTTCCCCACACGCGTGGGGATGGTCCGCTATCGTTTGGCCACTCCACGTTTGACGTTGTGTTTTCCCCACACGCGTGGGGATGGTCCGAAAAAGAACGCCGCCCGCGATGCGTGGCGAGCGTTTTCCCCACACGCGTGGGGATGGTCCGTCCCAGAGGCGGAGCAGATTATTATTGGCATCGTTTTCCCCACACGCGTGGGGATGGTCCGATGAAATACAACATCAGCGACGCGGGCGAGGCGTTTTCCCCACATGCGTGGGGATGGTCCGACTACCCGCAAACCCGCTACCAATTACACCGGCGCAGAATATTCCCCCAACGGCAACTTCGCTCTTTTCATCAAAGCCCTCCGCACCCTGACCGGTCAAGCCGCACTCCGTTGATTGACTCCCGTACCCGAAAAGTATCTTCCGCTGGCCTGCACAGTCGGTTTCTTCCATTTGCATTCGCAGGGCGGGATTGTTAAACCTTCAGCATTATGAATGACCCCATCCCCATGAATGACTTGGATCGGGCAATCAGGGCTTTTCAGCGCAGCCAGGCAGCGTTGCCGGATTTGTTGCGCCTTCTGTGCACGGGCAATCTGTGGCTGCTGATCCCCTACCACCCGGAGGTGGCCAATCAAAAGATGCAATATCTGGAGGGACAGCCGATGCCGTTCCTGCGGATACAAACCAGTAAGGGCGTGAAGGTGGCAGTATTTTCATCAATGGCGCGGGCGCTGGAAGGCTTGAAGGCGGGCAAGGTGAAGCCACGCACCTACATGCCCGCCGAAATGACCGCGCGGGATGTCTTGGGAATGCTCGGTAAACTGAACCTGACCATGTCCGTGAACATAGGCTGCGCCACCGGCGATATTTCCCTCCCTCCGCATTCGCTGCTCCGGCTGGCCAGCGGCGCGGCTTTTCAGTCCGTGCCCGACGGCCCCAAGGAAAATCTGATTCTCGACAAGGTTGACCCGGCCGATTATCCGACGGATCTGGTGCAGGCGATGTTCGAGGTGTTCCGCCTGCATCACCAGTTCCGGGCCGCCTGGATTTTCACCCGCACCCTCCCGGGCCAACCCGCGACCGCGCGCAAGCCGTATTACATCATGATCTTCATGCAGCCGCGCGACGAGGCGGTGTTCAATGATTTCAGCCTCGTGGCCAAGTCGGTCCGCCAGGACTATGAGGTCAACTTGAGTTTGACGCCGGACGACACGCCGGAATGTGTCGCGGATATCTTCCGGCAGGCGCCACCGTTTTATGTGGCGGCCGACTACCAGCCGCCCAAAGGTTCCACCCCGGCCGGTTTATGAAAACAGCCGTCAGCGATTGGGAGCGGATGTTCAATGTCCTCGGCATCTTTATTCAAACGCACGGACATGGAGACGTGCCGCCCAATCCTGCGCCGGATAGTCTGGGCCATTGGCTGGCCGGGCAGCGCCGGCTTTACCGCGCCGGGCAGCTCCCGCCCGAGTCAGCCCGCCGGCTGGAATCCGCCGGGGTTCGGCTCACCGTGCCGGTGGCGAAACAAGGAACCCGGGATTGGCAGAACGAACGCTTTGAACTCAACTTCGCCAAGCTGGTTGCCTACAAAAAGCGTTTCGGCCATTGCCGGGTGCAGGCACATTGGTCGGAAGACCCCGGCTTTGGTCATTGGGTGGCCAACCAGCGTATTGCCCGGCGCCAAGGCAAACTGTCGCCGGAGCGCATCGCCCGCCTCGATTCCCTCAACTTCAAATGGTCGGGCTACGGTGACCCGGATAATCCGGAGGAAACCGGCGGTCAATGGTTTGGCTCCAAGGACGAGCATTGGCTGCAAATGCTGGCGGCGGTGGACCGATATCAAAAGAAACACGGCCACACGCAGGTGGCGCAGGCCGACGGCATGGATGGCAAATTGTATGCCTGGGTGTTGAGGTGCCGGATGCAAGGCAACCGGAATAAGCTGCGCGCCGATCGCAGGCGGCGGCTGGAGGAAATCGGGTTTGAATGGCATGGCGGGCGGGCCAATCAAGACCGGTGGGACAAGCGTTTCGCCCGGCTGGTCGCCTTCAAAAAGCGTTTCGGCCATTGCCGGGTGCAAGCGCATTGGTCGAAAGACCCCGGCTTCGGCCATTGGGTGGCCAACCAGCGCATTTTTCGGCGCCAGGGGAAATTGACGCCGGCGCAGATTGAACGACTGGACCGGATCGGTTTCATCTGGGCCGTCCGCGCCCGACTGCATGATCCGCCAGGGACCCATGAGTATCTGGAGAAACCGCAAAATGCGGAGTGGGACCGGCAGTTTGCCGAACTGGTCGAATACAAGAAACTGCAAGGCGATTGCCGGATTGCTTACACCAATCCCCGCTGGCGTAGCCTCTTCAAATGGGTGCTGCGGCAAAGAGTGCATGAACAAAAAAGATTACTGACGGCGGCGCACCGCGCCCGCCTCGACCGGCTGGGATTTCAGTGGCAGGCGTTCAATCCGGCTTGGGATCAGAAATTTGACATGCTGCTGGCCTACCGGAAACGCCTTGGCCATTGCGTGATTCCGGCGAAATGGCCGGAGAACCAGCCGCTGGCTAGTTGGGTGCATCATCAGCGCGAGTTCAAACGCCATGGCACCTTGAAGCCCGAACGGGTGGCGCGGCTCAATGCCATCGGGTTTGAATGGGGACGGAAGCGTCCGGTCAAGCGACCGGGGAAACCGGCGACTTCGCGCATTTCCTCAAAGCCCTGCGCACCCTGACCGGCCAACTAGGAATCCAGTGATGGTTTGACCGTCCCCGCAAGCCGTCCCGTCATTCTTCATTCGCAATTCGTAATTCATGGCTGCAGTTTTTCCTTGGCGGTGAGCTTCTGGAATTCAGCCTGCGCGCGGGTGCATAAGTCTGGCCGGGCGGCGGACAGGTCGTTGGTGCAGCCGGGATCCGTGGTGATGTCAAACAGGCGGATGGTCAACGGCGTGGTGGCTGTTTTCTTCTTATCCAATCCCAGCGCATACCAGCGCTCATCCAGCAGCACCGAGGGCGGGAGATATTGTGCGGTCTTTTCCTGCGGGTCGAAATCGTCGGGGATTTTTATGCCGTAATTGCCTTGCGTCGCCCAGGCAATCGCCGGGCGCAAAGGCTGATCTTGGTCGCGGCCTTCCAGCAGCGGCACAAAACTCACGCCGTCGGTCGGCCCCGGCAGCTTCGCACCCGCCAGTTCGCCGGCAGTGGCCATGAAATCATAGAAGCCGATGGCGCGACCGGTCTTGCCCGGGGCCACGCGACCCGGCTCCCAGGCGATGAACGGCACAATGACGCCGCCATTGGCGTTGACGAATTTGCCGCGATTCCACGGCCCCTTGTTGTGGAAGAGCGGGTCGTCCGTCCATTGCGAGCGGCCCAGATAACCCCATTCGGCGTAGCCATTGTCGGAGGCGAAGAGGATGAGCGTGTTCGTTTCAAGGCCGAGCTTTTTCACTTCGTCCACGATGATGCCGACCGACTGGTCCAGTTCGCGCACCTCCGCCGCCCACGCCTTGTGCGCGGGACTCCAGGCGGCGGGCTTGTCCTTGAATTCGCCGAGTTCCTTGACCGCGAGCGGCCCGTGGACGAGCGGCGTGGCATAGTAAAGAAAGAAGGGACGGGATTTATTTTCCTCGATGAACTTGACGGCTTCGACGCGGTAGATGTCCTCCGCGTAGCGCAACTGCGATGAATCCTTGCCCGCCTTGTCCACAAAGCGGCCTTGCGCGTCATACATCTTGGCCGAGTGGTAATTCTTCGACATATAGTCGTCATCCACGCCGCTGTTTTCCGGCAAGGTAATTTCGGACGTGTCACCGGTTTCGATTTGATGCGGGAAATAAGGATTCAGCCCGAAGGAATAGCCGATGCGGGAGACATCGAAGCCGCGATGCCACGGCATCTGCGCCGGAAGCTCCATCGCCCGCTGTTCGGCGCGGGTGTTTTTGCCGAAGAACCACGTCTCGTGACCTTCCTGCATATGCCATTTGCCGATGGCGCACGTCGCATAGCCAGCCGTCCGGAGCATTTCGGCGACGGTGGGGTTGAACTTGGTGCCGCGTCCTTTGGCGTCTTTGGCCAGCGGCGCGGCGTGCGCGGCTGTCCGGCCTGTCAACAGGGCGGTGCGCGACGGCGCACACCACGGGGCGCCCGCATAGGCGTTGGCAAAGATGCGACCTTCCGCCCCGAGCCGGTCAATATGCGGCGTGACAAAAAGTTCCTGGCCGAAGCAGCTCAAGTCCCGATAAGACAAATCGTCGGCGAGGATGAAGATGATATTCGGCTGGCGTGCCGACACCGCTGCCACCGCCGACATTATGGCACCAAACAGCAGAATGGAGGTGAAGAAGGACTTCATATAGCTTAATTCAACTTCTCTTTGCCACGTTCGTCCAACCCAAACTGCCTTTGACAGCATGGCTGGTTTTCTGGTGACGCCACCACCACCATGGAGACCGCCGGCGTCTGGCAATGGCAGGCCAACTACAAAAACGACGATATATGCGACGGCATCCAGTGGTCGCTGAAATTGAAACACCTTGATCGTCGGGTCCGGTGCGAGGGATCAAACGACTATCCCGGCAGCACCGGCCCCGATTATTCTCCGACTGGCGACGTCGCGCATTTCCTAAAAGCCCTGCGCACCCTGACCGGCCAGTCCACTCCGACGGGAATCTGACCGCGCCGGTGACAGCCCCGGCCCCGTTCAGGCCTCGCCCGCTGCTGTCGGAGGACTAGCTGGGCGGCGTGTCGGACCGTTGCCCATGGGATTCCCCGCCGCCCATCCGCCTGCTCCTGCGGGTTTGTTTGTAGGTGACAAATTTGCCGGCTGCCCTATTTTTGACCCGGCCTTTTGCTTGGACCGCGGTAAACGCCACGCCCCGTCCGGATTAGGTTCTAGCCCTGACATTTTATTTATGGAAATGAAAAGCAATTTTTTCAATCCGGGGCCGTTCATGCCCCATGGCGGCTGCTACCTGTGGACGCAAAGCCTGATCGCCCTGCACACCATCTCCGACGCCTTCATCGTCCTGTCCTATTACTCCATCCCCTTTCTCCTGTTTTATTTTGTGCGGCAGCGCAAGGATTTGAAATTCCATTCCGTCTTCGTTTGCTTTGGGCTCTTCGTGCTGGCTTGTGGCACGACGCATCTGATGGAGATCTGGAACATCTGGCACGCCAACTATTGGCTGTCCGGCAGCATCAAGGCCGTGACGGCGCTGGTCTCCATGCTGACCGCGGTTTTATTCTACCGGATGTTGCCGCAGGCCCTCGCCCTGCCGAGTGCGGATGCCTTGCGAAAAGCCCACGCCGAGTTGGAAATCCGGGTCCGGGAGCGCACCGCGGAACTCGAGCAAGTGACCAGCAATCTGAAAGCTGACATCATCCAGCGCCAGCGGGCCGAGGAAGCCCTGGCGACCAGTGAGGAAAAATATCGGAAGCTGGTTCAGGAAATGCAAAGCGGCTTGGTGGTCCATGGCCCGGACACTGCCATCCTTTTTTCCAATCCCATGGCCTCCCAGCTGCTCGGCCTCACGCCCGACCAGTTGACCGGTAAAACCGCCATTGACCAAGCCTGGCACTTTATCCGCGAAGACGGGACACGGATGCCTCTGGATGAATATCCGGTGTACCAGGCCCGTAAGTCGCAAGACGGGCGGATTGATAATTTGATCCTGGGTATCTGCCGGCCCGACCGGACAAAGCCGGTCTGGGTGCAATGTAATGGTCACACCTTGAATGACCGTGACGGCCGGGTTCAGCAAGTGATTGTGACCTTGGCCGACATCACCCCGCGCAAGCAGGCCGAAGAAGTGCTCCGCGGCAAGACCGCGTTTTTTGAGGCCCTCGTCAATTCATCGCAGGACGGCATCCTAGTCGTGGATAATCAAAACCAGAAAATCATCCAGAACCAGCGGATGAACGATTTATGGAAAGTTCCGCCGGAGATCGCCGCCAATCCGGATGACCGGGTGCAGTATCAGTTCGCGCGCAGCCAGGCCAAAGACCCCGTGGCCTTTGATGAAAAATCCCGGCAGCTTGCCGCCAGTGTTAATCCCAACGACTCGGATGAAATTGAATTGCTCGATGGCACCGTGATCGAGCGGCACACCGCCATGGTCGCGGGCCAGACCGGCGAGAAATACGGCCGCCTCTGGAATTTTCGCGACATCACCGCGAGCCGGCTCGCCGAAAAATCACTCACTCGCCTGGCCACCGCCGTCGAGCAGGCCGCCGAAACCATCGTCATCACCGACACCACCGGCATGATTCTCTATGCCAACCCCGCGTTTGAAAACTCCACCGGCTACACTCGCGCCGAGGCCCTCGGCCGGAACCCCCGCATCTTGAAGAGCGGCCGGCACGACACCGGTTTCTATCGTCAGTTGTGGGGCACGTTGGAGCGGGGCGAGGTCTGGACGGGTCATTTCATCAACCAGCGCAAGGACGGCACCCAATATGAGGAGGAAGCCACCATTTCGCCCGTGCGGGGTCCTGCGGGCCGGGTTGTCAACTATGTGGCCGTCAAGCGCGATGTGACGCGGGAAATGCATCTCGAGAAACAAATCCGCCAGTCCCAGAAGATGGAGGCCATTGGCACCCTCGCCGGCGGCGTCGCGCACGATTTCAACAACATGCTAGCCGTCATCCAGATGCAAATCTCGCTCTTGAATGATGGTCACCTTACCCCTGAACAGTCCGAGAGTGCCCGCGAGATCAGTGCCACTGTTGACCGGGGCGCCGCCCTGACCCGCCAGTTGCTCTTGTTCGGCCGCCGCAAAGTCCTTCAGCCCTGCGATCAAAACATGAGCGAAACCGTCGCCAACACCGCCAAAATGTTGCAGCGCATCCTCGGCGAAAACATCGCCATCCAGGTCAATTTGGCGGCGCAGCCGATGGTCATCCATGCCGACCCCGATATGATGGACCAGGTCCTGCTGAATCTGTCCGTGAACGCCCGCGACGCCATGCCCGACGGCGGCGAGTTGGTCATCGCGACCAACGGCGTGGAATTTGATGAGTTTGCCGCCGCGCAGTCACCGCCGGCCCGCCCCGGCTCCTTCGTCTGCCTCAGCGTCGCCGACACCGGCGCCGGCATTCCGCCCGAAATCCTCCCCCGGATCTTCGAACCCTTCTTCACCACCAAGGATGTCGGCAAAGGCACCGGCTTGGGTCTTGCCACCGTCTTCAGCATCGTTCAGCAGCATCAGGGCTGGGTCAACGTTTATTCCGAAGTCGGCCGGGGAACCACCTTCAAGGTTTATTTCCCCCGGCTGTCCCAAAAGAACGATCCGACGCTCATCGGCGAAAAAATACCGGCGAACATCCCCACCGGGCACGAGGCGATCCTGCTCGTGGAAGATGAGACGGCCCTGCGCAACTCCGTGAGCCGGATCCTTGCCCGCCTCGGCTACTGCATCCTCGAGGCGCCGACCGCCGTCAAAGCTTTGGAAATCTGGAAAGTGCGCCGGTCCGAAATCCGCCTGCTGCTCACCGACATGATCATGCCCGATGGCATGACCGGTCGGGAACTGGCCCAGCGTTTGATACAGGAAGCGCCCAAACTGAAAGTGATTTACATGAGCGGCTACAGCGCCGACCTTGTCGGCAAGGATTTCCCCGTGCAAACAGGCGTCAACTTTCTCGCCAAGCCCTTTCAGATGCACCAGCTCGCCCAAAGCATCCGCCAAAGCCTCGACGCCTGACCCTTGACATATTAATTGCCGCCGCAATTCCACACGCCCCGGCCCAGGCCGCTCAATCCGAAAGGTATCGTTCGCTGGCCGATTGCCAGTGGCGCTGCCACCGGCCCGCACTTTTCGTCCGGTCCGGCCACCGGCTGATTCAATTTCCAGCTTTTCTGGACGACGGTCCATCCAGCACGGCCACGACCACCAAGTGACGTGTGCGCCACATCTCTGTTGTCCGAAGATTGATTCCTTTGGCAGCTCAACCGATCCGCCCGATTCGAACTCGCTTTCGCCTGCGGCGGTTGACAATGCCCCGCAATACTGGATAAATCACCGCATGCGCCCCCGAAACCGGTCACTCCTTGAAATAAAGGTAACCCTGTCCCGCTGGTTCGTCACCGTGCTGGGTATGCTAGCCCTCGCCGCCGTCACCGCAGGCGCCCAGACCGGCGATTCCCTCATCCAGCTTAAAGCCGCCGCCGAGGCTGGCGACCCCGCCGCCCAGACCAGCATGGCCCAGCGCGATTCGGCTCAGGCCGAATCCTGGTACCGCAAAGCCGCCGCCCAGGACTACGCCCCCGCCGAAGGTAAATTGGGGAACATCCTCATCATGCGTGCCAGCATGGGGATCGGTCTAAACCCGGAGACCCAAGCCGTCGTCGCACGCGAAGCCCTCAAATGGACGGGCCTTGCCGCCAGCCAGGGCGACCACCAAGGCCAGTCCGACCTCGCGCAAGTCTGCTACCAAGGCAAATGGGTCAAGCAGGATCTGGTTGCCGCCTATCAATGGTCCGAGCTGGCAAGCCAGGGCGTACCGTATCAGCCCTACGCCATCATGGCCCAAACCGTGCGGGATGCAGCCATCCTGAAAATGACCGCCAAGCAGCTCGCCGAAGGCAAGCGGCGCGTCGCCGAATTCAAACCCCGAGCCGCCGGGAAACCCACCGTCCCCGCCACCACCACGGCGACAAATTCCAATACCGGATTGTTTATTCTGGGTGATGACGAGATGGAATGCTATCTGGGGCAGTCCGATTTGGTGGTGGTTGGGGAGATCACGACGCCCTTTCATGACTTCTACCGGCCGGGTGCGTTTAAGGTAACGGAAACCATCAAAGGCGAGCCTCAAGAAACCGTCGTATTCGGTTACGATCATGGCACTCCGGGTCCCAACATCGTCATCCCAAACGGCCCGATGGTGCTTTTTCTCTGGCGACTTCAGACCCGCGGCAGCACCAATCTGGAGCCCTTTTGGAGACCAAGAGATGTCCGCTTTGGAGCCATGCCCGCAATCCCAACCTTGGTGGCATCATTAAAACGCATCGCCGCCTCGCAAGCTGCCGATTCAGGTGAAACTCAATTTTATTCTCTCCTCCGAAGAATCGCCCCACATTGCACCTTGCTGGAAGAACCCTACAAAATCGGCGAACAGGCTTATTCAAGCGCTGTATTGACCGGTCTGCCGGGGGGAAATGTTTTGGATCGTCGGGAAATGAAATGGGTGGCGGACTCCCACTGGCCGCAAACCAACAACCTCACCTATCTGCACTGCCCTAAACTTGCCGGTGACTTTTGGGAATTGTCCAACGTCAAGACCGCGCGTGATGCAGAGGACTACGTCCGCTTAATGTTTGGTTTTTGCGCGGGGCCTCGGGCACTTGCCAACTGGACGGTGAAGGCCGAACCATTGGACGACAGTTGGTTGGTCACGCCGACCTACATTGGGGCTTCGTCGCCAGCCCGGACGGTTGGTGCCATGAAGTTGATTTACATGAACCGGGCGATGGGCAAGGTAATGGATATTCAGGAATGGCGGCCGGATTTTCAACCCGGCCAGACCGCCCGACAAATGCGCCCCACCAGCATGAATTCTGACGGACTCGATCCGGCTCCCGCTGAAATGGACGATCCGACGCTCGATTTTTATCTTTCCCGATGCAAGTCGGTGGTGGTGGGAAACCTGACCAGGGATTTGAACGGGGGATTTTTCAGCGGAATGGCACTTCATAATTTTGGCGGATTTAATGTAACCGAATTCATCAAAGGCCCGACCACTAACAACACAACCATCCATGTGGAGATTGTTCAGCGAGGCATGACCGGGCTCAAAAAAGACGAAAAACTTGTCCTCTTTCTGAATGACAATGGAGCAAAAACGAGAAACGGCACGGAATGGGAGACGGCTTGGTCCACTGACGATCTTGATTTTGGCGTAATGACTGCCAGCCCTAACCTCGTCGGAGCCTTGAAACGATTGGCGTTAAAGCAGGAAACTCCGGTTAAATGAAAAGACTGTCGTAAACATCATTTGCCGCCGGTTTACCACATGCCCCCGGCACGGGTTGCTCTACCCGAAAAGTTTTTCCGGTAGCCTGTGCGGCCCGCAGTGGCCCGTCCGGCACGGACTCGTCCGGCCCGGGAAACCGGCGGTAAATGACCGCTGAAAGTTCATTGTCTCGAGGCCTTTAACAAAGGCGTAAAATCGAATATTTGAATTGTAATGCTTTGGTTTGTTGGCGTAATGTCCTCTTATGAAGCAAGATTCCCTGAAATTTCTTCTGGGAATATTGCTTTTACTTTTTGTTGATGAATTGCACGCCGATTCGCTCAACCAGTGGGCTTGGAGATTTCCCGTCACGACCGGCCGCTCGTTGTACGCCGTCACTTACGGTGGCGGGCAGTTTGTGGCCGTGGGCGCTGATGGGATGATTTTAAGCTCCCCGGACGCCTACTCTTGGACGGTCCAAAACTCCGGTGTTTCAAGCAAACTTGCCGGCGTTGCCTATGCGGATGGTGAATACGCCGCTGTGGGGGACGGCGGAATCACCCTGGTCTCCTCCAATGCGGTCGCGTGGACGCAACTGCCATTCGCCACTTCCAACTCCCTCCATGGTATTGCGGGTGATTCTTCATGGCGAACCGACGGCCTGCCCAGGTTCGTGGCGGTGGGGGATCTCGGCACAGCGGTTGTGTGCACCAACGGCACGAACTGGTCGGTGGTTTCACCCGGTACCTCAAATACCCTTTATGCCGTATCGCGGAGCGGTTCGCTTTACGTGATGGTTGGCAATGCCGGAACGATCATTATCAAAACCGCGACTGGCGGATTTACCCATCTCCCGCAGCTTTTTGTGGGAACAATCTATAATCTGTACACGGTGGCGGCGGCCGGGAATGGCGCCGTGGCGGCGGGGGGAGATTTGAATAATGACCCGTTTTCGTATCCGGCCCATGCCACCAACCAGATTCTCTACTCTGTGAATTCGGGGGTGCGCTGGGCAAATCAGTCATGGGTTGACGGGAGCGATCAGTTTGGGAACCCGCTTTGGAATCTCAGTGAAATGTTCATTCTGACCGGCATGGCCTATGGAACGAATGGCTTTGTCGGGGTTGGCTATACGGGATATTGTTTGGAGTATCATCCCGCCGTGGTCCTGACCTCCAAGACCGGTTCAACTTGGACAGAATTGCCTCCAGGTGTTTGCGAAAACGGCCTCAATGGCATCACCTATGGCAAGGGGCTGTATGTGGCGGTGGGAGACTATGGTTCCATTTCGGTTTCGGCCGACGCCACCAACTGGACGGAAGCAATCCCGGATCGGCGGGGATCAATCGTCGCCATTGCCTGCAATACGAACCTTTGCATCGCGAGTTCAATGCCCATTTGGTATTCGTGGGGTTTTCCGGACTCGCGAACGCTCGTCTCCACCAATGGCGTCAACTGGACGGTTTCCTCGACCGCCTATAATATGCCGGTGATCACGGATCTGGCCTGCAGCGACAGCCAGTTTGTTGGCGTCAGTGGCACCAGTATTTATACGACCATCGACGGATTTCACTGGCAAAACATCGGTGGCTTCACCAACACATTGTCCGGGGTCCGTTATCTCAACGGCCAATTTATTGCCGTCGGTGCCAATGGCGCCATTTATACGTCCATCGATGGGACCAACTGGAGCAATAATTCTGTGGCCACGACCGGCACATTCAACGGCCTGGCCTACGGCAACGGACTTTATATGGCGGGTGGTTCCGTTACGGCAACCTCATCGGATGGCAGCACCTGGACGCTCTGCCCCTCAAACCCGCCGGCCACGATTTCCCGAATGGTTTTCGGCAATGGCTTGTTCGTGGCAACGGCGTTTTCCGGTTATCTTTCCAGTTATCCGGGGGATTTTACCTACGGCCCGATTTTGACTTCAACGGACGGCGTCGTCTGGCAGCCGCAATCCGGGCCTGGCGGCACCGGTATTGCCTACAATGGGGGAATCTTTTTAGCCATCGGCGACCGGGGCTTTATTTCAGAATCAACCGATGGGATGAACTGGCAATCCATCAGTCCTTTGCCGTGGGATTTTTGGTTCACCGAGGGTTACTGGTGGATTGTTCGATACTATTCTACCATTTACCCATCATCGTATTGCGCCATCTCGGCCTACAAAAACACCTTCCTTGCCGGCGGTATGGAGGGAATGTTGATTCAATCTGGAAACGCTTGGAGTCCGGCAACGATCAGCTCCCCACAAAAATCCCCCGCTGGGATCACTTTTTCATACAATCAGCAAGTCGACGTGCCCTATCGCATTCAAGCCTCCACCAACCTTGTGAACTGGCAGACGGTTTCCACGGGCATGGGCAGCGGCCAACCGGCCACTTTCTTTCATCCCACCTCCGCCGATTGTCGGGCGCAGTTCTATCGCATTGTTTCACCCTAGAATGTAGTCGTCAAAATATTGGGCTGCCGCCGAGCTAATACTTGATTTCCATCGACCTTAACACGGCTACACCACCATCTCAGCAATTCATCCACAGCCACAACCGATCCGCCCAATTAGAACCATCTCTCTCCTGCGACGGCAGGTAGGTGAACGACCAGTCCCCCGCCTCGGTCGAGGGGGACTCATGCCGCGACTGCAGGAGCGTTCGTTCCAAAAAGTCGATGACGTCGATCAGCCGGGGCCGGATGTCGTACGGATTTTTCCGGCCGTTTGTTTCAGGCCGGCGGGATCAGCCGCTGGATTTTCGGCCCTGAAATCATTTTGCAAAGGGCTTGACGCTATTTTGTTCAGGCTGGAAGCGGGGTTCTGCCTGCCGGCGTCATAAAACCGTTGTCATGACTGGAGATTGTGGGTTTTTGGTCGTTTTGAACTTTTTTCACTTTTTTTCACTTTTTTTCACTTTTCTTTACCCATGACCCCGTAATTGTCCCACCCCCCTCTGTAAGATGGCGACGTATGAAACTTAAATACATCACATCGCAAAACCAACTATCCTACAACCTGCGCGCTTGCCGCGCGTCGCTCCGCGCGTCGCTGCAGCGGCCGCAAACCGTCCGCCGGTTCGGCCAGGCCCGACTGGTGAAACTCCCCAACGGCCGGCACGAGCTCATCGGCGGCACCGACGCCGACCGCGCCGAAGCCTCCGAATGGGCCTCGTTCTTCGCCCACGGCGTCACCTTCGGCCCAGCTCGGACAAGCCCGTCGGACCGCCGCCCGCCCACGGGCTGTGCCCCCGCCGGCTTCACTGTCTCCGGCCCCAACTCAATCGCCATCGCCTGACCACCAAACAAATCAAATATCATGACACCAACCAGCCAACTCGAACTGGGATTCCGCTCCAATACCACGCCGAACCGCAGCCGCTACTGCCCCAAACCGCGCGGACTGCGCGCCACGCGGGCGCAATGGTGGTTCGCCAAGATGCGCGAAGCCGTCGCAACCGCCGGCAACTGGCAGGAGCAGCCCCGGTCCAATTAACCGCCGCTCCGGAAAAAATGTCCGCGTCTAGGCCCGTGCGGCAAAGTGGCCATGACGCAGTCATTGTGAACAACTATTTTGAAATAGTTTTCTTGGCGCATTCGCCGGGCAGGCTAAAGTCGGCGGTGCGACATGAACACATCAAAAACCAACATGCTAAACCCGAAAAACACGTTCGCATCGTTCGTGGTGTGTGGCGGCAATGACTTCGCCTGCGCAACCGCCAGGACCGTCGCCAACACCCCCGGCAAGGCCTTTAATCCGCTGTTTCTTCACGGCGACACCGGCCTTGGCAAGACCCATTTGCTCCACGCCATCGGCCTACACATTGCCCGCCAACGGAAAGGTGCGCGGGTGGTCTGTCTATCCGCTGAAACACTCGCCGGCGAATGCATCGCCGCCATCCAGGACAATCGCCTCCAAGCCTTTCGGGATAAATACCGCCATATCGACGTCCTGTTGATTGACGACCTGCATTTTCTCGTCGGCAAAGACCCCATTCAGGAAGAATTGTTCCACACCTTCAATTATCTCATCGGGGCGGGCCGACAAATTGTGCTGGCTTGCAACTGTCCGCCCGCAAGATGTTTACCTCCGAAATTCAAGGCGCTGGAACAGCGCCTGGTTTCGCGCTTTGAATGGGGGCAGGTTGCCAGCGTAGAAGCGCCCGATGCCGAAACCCGACTGGCGATTCTTGAGCAAAAGACCCGGTCAATGGACGTTCATTTGCCGGCCAATATCCTGCATTTTCTGGCCAACCGCATTCGTTCCAACGTTCGCCGGCTCGAAGGGGCGATGATTCATGTGGCCTCCTACGCCGCCCTGACCGGCAAAACCCTGACCGTTAATCGCGTCGAAAACCTGTTACGTGATATACTTCGTGATGAGGGGCGCGTTGCTTGAGGCGGCAATTTGACTGAATACCGGAATTGCGTCAGATGAAACCAGCCAACCGCATCCTGCATGTGGACGGAGATTCCTTCTTCGCCAGTTGCGAGATCGCGCTCGACTCCAAGTTGGAAGGCCGTCCCATCTGGGTCGGCGGCGGGCGGCGCGGCGACGGCATTGTCATCGCCGCCAACCGGCTGGCAAAAAAATACGGCATCAAGACCGGCACCGCCTGTTTCGAGGCCAAGCGATTGTGCCCGAACGGCGTCCTCTGCAAACCGCACTACGACGCCTACCGCGAGTTGAGCCGCCAGATGTTCCTCATCCTCGAAGAATACGCGCCCACGCTCGTGCCGTATTCCATCGACGAAGGCTTTCTGGATTTATCGACCATGGACGAACACATCTGGCGCCACGCCACGGCCGCCGAATATGTCCAAGGCATCCGCCGGCGCATCCAGAAGGAAGTCCGCCTCCCCGTCACCGCCGGCTTGGGCAACTCCGCCAAAATGGCCAAGCTCGCCACCGATGCGGCGAAAGGCGTTGGCTTCCTCGAAGTGCCCGCCGGCCAGGAAAAGGAATTTCTCAAGGACCGGTCACTGTCGGAGATGTCCGGCATCGGCAGAAACCGCCAGCGCTCCCTCGCCGGCTTCATGGCCTTCACCTTCGGCGACGTCGCCCAGCTGCCCTCCATGTTGCTGAAACAGAAATTCGGCATCTGGGGCCAGCAACTCTGGCTGTTTTCCAACGGCCAGTGGAACGAACCCCTCGTGCTGGAAATCAAGGACCGCACCACCATCTCCAGCAGCACCACCTTGCCGTACGACGAGCACGACTACGAAGCCGCGCTCACCTTCATGCTCAGCGAGGCCACCCGCCTCACCGGCCAGTTGCGCCGGGAACTGATGCAGGCGCGCGAGTTCAGCCTGGCCGTCCGGTTCAATGACTTCACCGAAGTCGGCACCAGCCACCGGTTCAAGCACCCGCAATTCCTCAACTCCGTCATCAACGAAGTCTTGGAGCAGATGTTCCGCGCCACCATGCCACCGATGGGCCGCCCGGTGCGCCAGATCCGCCTCGCCATGTACAACCTGGAGCGGCTGGACACGCACCCCACGCTCTGGGGCCGCACCCACGAGGAACGCTGGGGCGCCCTCGACGATGCCACCCACGAACTGAATCAAAAGCTCGGCAAAACCGCCCTGATGACCGGGGCGCAGCTCGCCCTCCGCCACATCGACGAATCGCAGAAACAGCCCAAAGCAAAGTGTCCATTTACCCCGCAGCGCGAAATGATCACCAAGCTGTGGGGCCCAGATGCCCGTGGCGCTGCCACCAAACCCGTCCAAGGATCGCTGTTCTGAATATGAAAAATGAGCAACTAGATCTAAAATTCGAGGATGCGGCTAATGACCAGCTGTTCCTCCTAGAAATGAAAGGCTACTTCAGCCTTAAAATGAAAACCGAGACATTGCGATTGGCTCGATATTTTCTAGAAAAACCAGAAATCGATTGCGACGAGTTTTTGGAATCGATAGATGTGGTTTTAGCTTTTGCCGGCAAGTCGCGCAAATGGTTGAAATTGGCCGAGGTGGCATACCGTCGAGTGAGGCAATGTGACCGAGAACAGGCTCGAAGCAAAATGCTTCTCTATTGTTACTGGCATTGGAAGATGGATGAAATCCGGCGATATATACCCAAGCGCATTACTCATCAGACTGGTCTTTTAGATCTGATGATAACCTGGCAATTCTGGCAGCAAACCGACCGGATGGACAAAATGGAAAAAACAGTTTCAATTATGGCAAAAGCCATTCAGACTGCGGCCAGCTCAAGAATGAGCGCATGGCTGTCGGCGGTCTATGCAAAGTTTTGGTCAATGAAGGCAGATCTTTTTGAAGATGAAGAACTGGAAAATCTAAAACATGATTATTTGAATACAATGAATGGATTCAAGAAACATGAGTAATCCTTTCTCAAGACTTAAACATTATTCGCAGGACATAATCGATCCGCAGGAAAACCACGCGACCGAGTGTCTGGCAGCTTGTTTAGTGTTCAGCCCAAACATCCGGCAGTCATTTATTAAGTTTTTGTCCGACAAAATTCAAATTGATCCGTCTGCTGAAATTGAAGTTGATACCCAAAAGACGATTGAGGGCGGATTCATTGACATGCTTTTGCAACAGCAAGACAAGTTTTTGGTGGCGGTAGAGGTGAAGATAAAGTCGCCGGAAAACTGCGACCACCATCGTGACCAGTTAAAAACCTATAGAAATTGGTTGGATGCAAAAAATAAGTCGCAAGGTTACCTTTTTACATTGGTACGCAGTCGTGACAAAGCTTTTAATCCGCAAAATTACGGCGCGAACCGACGGTTAACGTGGCGCGAACTGTACAACCATTTCCAGCAATCGCTAAATAAACCTAGCACCTTGTCAGAAACTGAAGTCAACTTGATCAAAAACCTTTGTGAATATTTAGAAAGTGAGGGAATTGTGATTACATTCGATACGAAAGATTTATTTCATTATGCCGATGGGTTCAAAGCCCGTGACGCCATCAATGGAATATTTCAACAGGTCGCCTCAAAGCTTGAGGAAAACGGTTTTGAAACTCGCGCCAATGAAGGCAATAAAAACCGACTGCCTGAACTCAAAATTAGCCATATACGATGGAAGCATATTTTCGGTAAAGGCGAAAACTGGAAAATATCACTCTGGTTCTGCGTTCCCGGAATATGGGGCGAAAATGAATATGGTTTTTCGCCTTCGATTGAACTGTGGGATATAGGGCATCATAACGACTGGGAATATACAAAATTAAAACTTCCAAACTGGCTAAAGACTCTGAAATCAAAAAGGTGTAATTGGGAGGTGTATGGTTCAAATTGGAATGACTGCGAATCAAATCTTCCTGCGAATAAAATCCAATCTGAGCCAAAACGCATTTTCGTCGAAATAAAAGGTGTTGAAATCAATAGGGGTGAATTGGCTGCGTCTGACACAGACGCGCTGGTAAGCAAACTGGTGGGGTGGGTCACAGAATACGCTCAATTAATCGATTCGCTTGAACCCTGATCTAGTTCCATCGGCGATTGGAATCGGGCATATTGATGATCAGTTGATCACCGTGTCAGGAAAAAAAGATTGCGATGTGCGGCCGCTACACCATCACGGGCGACTTGGTTGAGCTGGAAAAGCTCGTCCGGTTCATCTTTGCTCACGGTGCCCGTCCGGAAGGACCCCGCTACAATCTCGCCCCGCGCCAGCAAGCCCCGGTCCTGAAATGGGAAAGCGGCCAGCCCACTCTGAAATCCATGCGTTGGGGTCTCATCCCGCACTGGGCCAAGGATGAAACCATCGGCGACAAACTCACCAACGCCCGCGCCGAGACCATCACCGAAAAGACCAGCTTCCGAAAACCGTTCGAGCACCAGCGCTGCCTCATCCCCGCCGACGGCTTTTACGAATGGCAGACCACGCCGACCGGCAAGCAGCCATTCCGGTTCACCATGAAAGACGGCGGCTTCTTCTGTATGGCCGGCCTCTGGGAAAAGTGGATCCGCCCGCATCAGGAAGGCGAACTCGGCCTGGACGACACCGGCCCGAATCTCGAGCAGATCGTCGAGACCTTCACCATCATCACCACCGAGCCGAACCCTATGGTCGCCGCCGTCCACACCCGCATGCCCGTCATCCTCGGTCCGGAACATTATAATTGGTGGCTGCAGCCCGACCGCTTCGAGCCACAATTTCTGAAAACCCTGTTGCGCCCGTATCCCGCCGAGTCCATGGCCTGCTGCCGCGTCTCCAAACTCGTAAACAACGCCAAAAACGACAGCCCCGAGTGCCTGCAACCCGGCTAAGGTCAAATCCCCTAGCCCACGCCGTGAGTGGTACTGGGTTTCCAATCCCAGTCTTTCCGCTATCAGGGTTTCAGCGTTTGCATGGTGGGCCCGTCCGGGGGGATTCATGCATCACCATCGGTCCGCCGTAGTTCGGCAACATGGCTTCCAGCGTGTTCAAAATCCGCTCCCGCAACTCCGTCGGCTGGATGACCTTCGCCCGCGTGCCCCAGCTAAGCACCCATTGCTCAATCTCCTCCAGGCAGCTCAGCCGCATGGCCAGATGCGAACCGCCGCCGGGCAGCTCCGTCACCGTCTGCGACGGATGCCACCGTCGGCCGCGCAGCACATCCGTCAGCCAGGAATCCAGTTCGATCACCACCTCGTAATCCCCC
>CAIXBQ010000112.1 GCA_903917705.1 uncultured Verrucomicrobia subdivision 3 bacterium
AGTTCATCCGCTGGTTACGCGAAGCTCTCCGCTACCAACTCGCGGAAACCACCGCTGTGCTCCGCCTGAAGCATCTCTATGCCACCTTATGACTTATCAACCTGTCCACCAATGCCTTTAATGGCAACAAACCGCTGGCGATCGGGGTCGTCATAAAAGATCGCCTCGCGCCGGTCGCCGCGATTCATCACATGGTAAATCGCGCCTTCATACTCCACGCGTAATTTGCGTGCCATGCGGCAAAACTACGGCAGAAAGTATGCATAGTCAAGAACCCACCCATTTACGGGACTGACCCCTTCATGTTAATTTGTGGTTTTGGGAACTTAACATCGATTCGTGCATTTACTGCTGGTAAATTGACAACCGGAACATGCGTTGTTTTCAAAGATCCTTTCCAAGGTGTTAAAAACCAGATTACTCTCAATTGGATTGCAAGATTATATGTTCCAGAGTTTGTAATTACAAAATAGTCTTGTAAGTTAAAGGCATAGCCATCAAGTTTTTCAGAATAGTTTGGTCGTAATGAAGGTAGACGACCATAACCTGCACGAGTATTTATGCCAGTTGTCAGGCCAAAAGGTTCTGCAAGGGCTTCATTCAAAGCCTTTCCCATTTGAGTCTTTTCAACTGCCGTGCCATTGCTATCCTTCAACTCCATGATAAATCGGCTTTTTAAAGGTGGAAGATACATTAACAGATAACCATTGTTCGTATTCTTTAGAATTGGCGTGCACCTGATCAATGGATTGGCGACAGAAAGCGCTTCGATATTGAGAGCTGATTTGACGCCGTTGGTAGATGCGCCCCAAAACGTATCAGATCCTAAAAGACTAGCTTCCCATTCAGCATTGGTTTCACCGATTACATTGCTCGAAAGAGCGGTCGTGACCATTGTAATGAGAATGACCTTAAATATGCCTTGTTTCATAAGTAGAATAGTTCTTATTGTCCGGTATAAACAGATGGCCATTCTGGAAAATCGTCATAATAGTCATAAAAATATGGGCCTGTAATTGAGTTTGTAGACAATGACCAAGTGGAGCTTGAATATGAGCCATCAACTCTTCCGTGCCACCCCCATTCGATTACACCAACAGTAATTGGAATGCCGTCAATCGGTTGAAATTCGAGATACGTTTCGAATGTGTCTTGGCAGTCAGCAAACGAATACAGCGGGTCATCCAAACTTGGGCCATCGTCATATTGCAATTCAACTTGAGTCTGGTTATGCGTGTTGCTGTATATAGTAGCACCCGCAAATCTAACTTCAGCGTCTAGCAAATAATCGCCTGGCCAATCTGATAATGATATATACCCCCACCCAGCATAAAGCTCTCTATCCCAAGTCCAGTTTCGATTAATTAATTGCGTATAGTAAATGGAGGCTGGATATTTCTTATTTAAATAAACAGTATTCTTCCATCCCATCTGGCCGCTTTTACTATTGTTTCCTTTTACTCCAACGCCTAAATAAATACTTGGCATTCCACTTGTGTCTTTTACTACCTGAGCATCGCCATCAGACGTAAAAGTAACTTTCGGTCGAAAAAGCGTAAAACTCCCCGTTGCTGCAATGTTAACATTTTGGCCATTCGCAAAATGCAGAGTCTCCCGGATACTGCAATACCCGCCCTTGCCGTTGACATACCAGCATTGCATAGCTGTGTTGGTCAGCAAATCGTCATTCTTGACATAGGTGCTGCAGGTCGCGGAATAGTTGGTCTGCTGATTCACATAGCTCTGCGGTAGATGCCAGCACACATTATCTATGGTAGTGTAGGGCGGTATGCCGCCTTGCCAATAAGCTCCTAGCGACACAGTTTGCCCCACGCATACTTCCGGCAGATCAGTATTGAGGGTTGCATTAACCGTGCTCGTTGCCAAACTAATATATAATGGGTATTTCTGTACCCCATCATTATTTATCGGCATGGCGTTGTAATGCCTAGCTGGTGCAGCTACCGAAATATCGAGCAATGCATTGTCAGGGAGCGAAATCCATAGCTTACCATCTGCTCCCACCCGCCTTCCAAGCACCCTTAATAGAGAGGGGTCCATCCCTTTCAGAGGGGTAAAATACCAACCGCCTTCTGGTGGCTTTCCGTATTCCGAAGCCGAGGCCTGGATACTGAAAAGATTCTGTCGTGCTGGCTTTGCCTTTCCACCCGTCAAAAGCTTCACCGTCGTTCGAGCTGTCAAATTAGCATCACAGTCTTTATACCCGCCATTAATATAGTCCCAATGCCAATGGTGATGAACTGCATTCCCAAAATAATTATAAACATAATCCGTGTACAAACCGATGCCTGAATTACCCGCGACTGACCAAATCCGGTCTGGCAGACCGGTGAAAGCCTTGTAGGGGTCCCAACCCGGAGACAAGGGATTATAATAATCACCACCACTGCTATCCATATGGTGTGACATGCCGTCCGAATCCGTCCACTCGTAATTATCCATTTGCCATGAGGAAGACAAATTATATACACTATATGATGAAGTGAAAAGATGTCCGTAATAGGCATTGAAGCCTAATAGATCCACAGGTGGATTATCGGCATAGAAGTTGTAATATTCCTTTGACCTGCCATCACCACTAGCATAATAGTTGACACTATCGCAACTGGTTTCACCCGCCGATTGGATGGAATGGTGTTCAACAATCATCACGATTGCGTCTTTATCCTTTTCCGTCGTCTTCAACGCGTGCTCCCCTGTTCCCGAAACCGCCTCGACATCAAAAACAGCCGTTCCGGTGCTGTTGATGGGCGCATTGTCCAGGCTCCAGTAAAAGGTGCCATTATTAAAATAATCATTATCATCCACCGTTGCATTGATACCGTTCACTGTCACGGTGGCAGCCGAGTCGTTCACTGTTCCCCGCACAAAACCAAATGGCTTCCACAAGTCATCGCCCGCCGGGATATTGTCAACTGTCAGAATCAAATTGCTTGGTAATATGGTGAAGTCAAAGTTTGTGCTTATGCCCGCTGCGTTTGCAGCCTGAAGGTAAATTATGTTCGTCCCGTTTAACGGAACATTTTCCAACCAAAACATTCCGTTCCTTTCAACCGTGGCTTCCACCATATTGGTTGTGCCATCGCCATTCACCACTTGCGCTGTCAAAGTCCCGGTTTCATCATCGATGGTGCCACGAATGGTGCATTGCGACCCGCTCACCCGTATCCCCGGCGGGGGCCAGATGATGGAAACCACCGGTGGATTAACGACCGTCGCATAATCCAAAGTCACAACAAAATTGGTCAAAATCATGCTCCCGGCCCGGTCGGTCGCGCGCAGGGTGATATAATTTGCATTTGTTGTTAACGGGACATCAAAGGCTTGGAAGTGGTTTGTGGTGAAATCCATCTTGTTCGTGTCAATCATCTGCCCGGTCACAAACGCATCCTGATTTGTCAAAGTGCCCGACGAGTTGCTGATGTCATACGACAAAGCTGATATTTGTTTGTTAGCAAACCCCTGCAATTGCAAATAGGGCTTGCCGACCGTGCAGGCGGCATTGACCAAGATTGGGTTCGTGATGGTAAAAACTGGCGGAACCGTATCCAGCGTGAAACTGTAATCTTCCCAAGTTTGCGTGGCATCATCCGGCAACCCGCGCATACCAACCACCACATCATAGACGCCATCGGGAGGGCCGATACCAATCACCAGATTTGTCGTGTTGAAATTCTGCCAGTTGGTCATCGTGGAACCATTGATTAGTACAGCTATATATTTCGGGACACCCGCCGTGATGTTCAATTCCAAGTTTGCCGTGGTGGTGTTCAAGTAATTATTGGTTGATTCGAGGGAAAAGGTGATAATGTTCGGGTCAACACCATTGGTATAATCATCGCCTAATGTGTTCAGATTTAAACTATCCATATCGGCGAATGATTGGTTTAACCCGCCGAAATATTTCAACTCCCACCAGTCCGGCAAGCCGTTCGTGTTGGAGTCACCTACCGGGCTAAGATCAGGATTCACCGTAACCGTCAACGGCCCAACCGGGAGAAACGATCCCATCACAGTGGAATTGGTCAAGATGATGTGAGACCAAGGAGAAAAGAAATCATAAGGCCAGCGCACGTCATAAGCAAGAATTCCATCCAGGCATCCATCCGGACCATAAATGGGACCGGAGGGATCAAAAAGATTGAAATTATTTCCACGGAGAATGAAATTGATTCCCATGAACTCGATATTACTGGTAGAAAATGGATATGAAAAACTACAATCTGCCGCGTCCACATCAGTTTCAACGAGATTTATTGCCGTCAGGCAATCCGTGAAAGAACAACCGCTGATGCTCGAACCCTCACCACCGGTCAATGAAATTGCCATCCATGCATAATAGAATTGCAATCCCGCCAGATTAACCGAGCCGCTGCTGTTTCCATCGATATCGAGCGCCACGCCATACATGACACCACCATTCCAAAACCAGTTTTCTTCTATGGGAAGTGGCGGATTTGGATCATCTTCCGGAACTATATTCCCGGCATCACCAACTGAAACATCCTGAATCGTTGTGAAAACCGCCCCGCTGCCATTCACCGGGCCTGAGAGATGCAAGGAGCCATTGCTATAATATTTGATCACTGCCCCTTGTATCGTGGTCGTCCCGCTAAGATAGACATCACCGTTAATCACATAAGTTTCCCCTGATGAAAATGTGAAATCATCCCCTGAACTGGCTACCAGATTGTAATCCAAAACCACGCCCGGCTCACTTTTCAGATCAACCGAGGCCAGGAGGATTTGATTAGTATCGGCTATTAACCTGTGAGCCGGTGGAAGTTTGCGCGTATTTGAGGCAAGGAGGTTTTTAGGTTTGGCATCCGATTTCCGGGGAGTCAAGCTGGCGGTCAGGGGCAGCGCGTCGAGGTCGTCGGCAATGGCAATCACCGGAAGCTGCTCCACCAAAAAGGTCCGCCCCTGCAAATGCAGCCAGCTTTTATACACATGGACCGGGGCATTATTTTTTGGCAGCACGGAGTTTGTTTTTTGATTTTGTGGGTCCGGTAGATTTACGGCAAAGGCTTTGCCCGCCCCCATCCGCATGGAACCGAATTTCAGGGTGTTGTCCTGCAACCCCAGCCATTCATCATATTGACCCGGAATTTTGCCCGGTTCGGGCGTATTGAAAAACTCCGTTACCAGTTCGATGGTGCTGGAACTATTGTCCAAACCGTATTGATCCGGTGTGGGTGGCTGTTCGCGGAAAACCAGATCACTTTCAAATCCGCCACGGCGATAGGTGCAGATGAGGTCAGCCTTGAAATCCGTAAAGGCGTCGCGATACACCACCTGGTTGGAACTGGTCAGCCAGCCGATGGAATGTTTTAACTGAGCAATCCAAGCGGTTTGGCTGCCGTCATCGTAACTGACGCCCACCGGGCGGCTGCGGAGTTCGCGGCCATCCGGCGTGATGACCACAATCACGCCATTGTAAATGTCGGCGGGGAAATAAACCTTGTGCCGGCCCTGCACCGCCACCGCGCCGCCTTGCGGCAGGATGGAAATCTGCTCGCAGGATTCCACCCACTGGCCGGTGTTGTTGGTGTAGTTCATGCCGGTGGCCAGTTCCGTGTATTTATGGACCCGGTTGGTGCCCTGAACCACGGTGGTTTTTTGCAGCACCTTGTAATCCGCGCCGCGCTCCGTCACGGCAAAGCCCGCTGGCTGGGCGTGGACAGTGAGGTGGATGGTGGCGAGTACTATCGCCAGTTCCCGAATAACGATCGAAGTTTTCATCGTTGACCTTTTTTTACCCTTTTGGTGGAACCGATGTAACCGGTTTTACGCCTATCAGCGGACCTTGCCAAGAAGATTTTTAATAAATATTTTTCTGTTCGCTAGCCCGCCGTTTCTGAGTTTGTGACCTCAAAGCAGGAATCAATACGCTACAAGATTGCTGGGCGGGAATGGTGGAGGATCCGGCGAAGGGCGCGGCGGAGCCAGTGCGGCTGGAACTGAACCTGGTGCCCGGCTGGGCGACCGGCCGGAGCATGAAGCCGCCGAAACCGGCCGTGATGCAGGCGGTGCCGGGCAGGGGAAAAGTTGAAACGCTGAATTGATGCCCGTGGAGTCGCGGCTCCTGCCAACATCAGAAAGCTGTCGCGCGAAGGGCGCGAAGGTTGCGAAGGGGACAACGCGCCGGCGACCACGGCCCCGTCAGGGGCGACATCGTCGGAAGATGCCGCTGCTACGGAGCTTTGACGTTTTTTGGTTTTTGGTTCTACAGAGAGGTCGCGCCTAGCGGCGCTGGCAAACTGCGGCCACGGGAACGTGTCGAACACCGTGAAGGCCTCGCATGAATCATCGCCTTTGAGTTGGCGGCAAAATCTTGAAATCCCCTTTCCTGTGAGGTCTTTAGCGCGAAGATTAGCGGCGCGGCGGAAAACTTACGAGCGGGATTTTGCCGACCGGATAATGCCGATGAGGTGACGAGGGCCATTCCAGTTCCCGTTTATTTATCTAGAGCCTCCTTACGTCGGCTGCCACATACAAACCGCACCAACCCGACACGAATTTCACCAATGGAGGCGAACTGAAATGAGGAGCAGCCATATTACAGTTTCGTCATAATCCATTAAAATCTTTGATTCGGACTTGGCGAACGGGTTTAATCTTTCGGAACAACTCTGCCCCAGCACTGCGCTCAGCGAACGAGCCCGGTGGTCAGTCTGGTCAGAAAACGAATTCAAAAAATCATGACCGCACCGAAATCAAAGCTCCCCGGTTTTTTAAATCTGCGTTCTGGAATCGGGGCCGGCAAATGGACCGCGCCCGGCGAGGTGGCGGATGAAAACGCCTTGGCGCAGCTGTTCACCCCGGGAAAACAATCGTAAATCCATCGTTTTCTTTCACGTTTCAACCATCGTCTCAACTCCATTGCAACGCATGCTCAAAATCCCGGTGCTCGCGCTCGTCATCCTCGTTCTGGCGGGCGGGGCGGGAGCCTGGTGGTGGCATCATCGCCACCATGCGCCGGTGTCCTTACGCACGGCGCTGGTCCAACGCGGTGACGTGGCCGCCACGATCAGCGCCAGCGGAACGATTGAACCGGAGGAAGTCGTGGATGTGGGGGCACAAGTGGCCGGGCAGATCCAGTCCTTCGGCACCGACATCCACGGCAAGATGATTGACTACGGCTCGGTGATTGCGGATGGCGCCGTGCTGGCAAAGATTGACGAGTCGGTTTATGCCGCGGATCTCTCGGTGGCCAAGGCGGGGGGCTTGAGCGCGGCGGCATCGCTGGAACAGATGAAAGCGAAACAGGATCAGGCGGAGGCGGAGTGGAAGCGGTCGCAGGAGCTGTTCAACAACAAGCTGATTTCCCAAGTGGATTACGACACCGCCAAGGCGAATTATGAAGTCGCGAAGGCCAATGTGTCCGTCGCCAATTCGGCCATTGCCGAGGCCCAGGCCGCCCTGGAAAAGGCCCAGCGAAACCTTGATTTTTGCATCATCAAGTCGCCGGTGAAAGGGGTCATCATTGACCGGCGGGTGAACATCGGCCAGACCGTGGTATCGAGTTTTAATGCGCCCAGCCTTTTCCTCATCGCGAAGGATTTGACCAGGATGCAAATCTGGGTGGCCGTGAACGAGGCGGATGTCGGACGGATTGTGCCCAATGCGCCGGTGACGTTCACCTGCGATGCGTTTCCGGGGCGGCAATTCGCGGGCACGGTCGGCAGGGTCCGACTCAACGCGACGATGACCCAGAATGTGGTCATGTATACCGTCGAGGTGAACACGGAAAATCCCGATAGTGTGTTACTGCCTTATCTGACGGCCAACGTGCATTTTGTGACGCGCAAGGAAACCGATGCGCTGCTGGTGCCCAATGCGGCATTGCGCTGGTCCCCCTCGGCCCTGGAACAAATCGCCCCCGATGCCCGCTCACAGGTTGAAGCCACTCCCGGCACGGGAGACGCGGCGAGCGATGCAAAGCCAACCAAAGCCGAAAAGGGTTCCAAAGAACGAAAGGCCGTCGTTTGGCTGAAAGACGGGAATTTTGTCCGCCCGATGGAAGTAAAGGCGGGGATATCGGACGGGGCAAACACCTCAGTCACGGCGGATGGCTTGCAGGCAGGGCGGGAGGTTGTCACCGGGGAGGCCGCGGCCAACAACCAAACCACCACCAAGAATCCGTTCCTGCCGCAAATCATCAGGCGCTAGGCGGCTCCAGCCATCCCGCCCGGGGGAAGATTCCATCATGGAACTCATCAAGCTCGAAAACATCCATAAAACCTATTATCGGGGTGAATTGGAAATTCCAGTTCTCCAGGGAGTTTCGCTGCGCATCGAGCCGGGTGAGATGATTGCCCTGGTGGGGACCAGCGGTTCGGGCAAAAGCACGCTGATGAACATCGTCGGGTGCCTCGACCGGCCCACTGCCGGCAAATACTGGCTGGACGGACAGGAAATTTCCGCCATCCCGGCGGAACAGCGGGCGGTGGTGAGAAACTTGAAGATCGGTTTTGTCTTTCAGAATTTCAATCTGCTGCCCCGGACCAGCGCGCTGCAAAACGTGATGATGCCGCTGAATTACACGGCGGCCCACCTGACCAATCAGGAATGCCGCCACCGCGCCGAAGCGGCGTTGCAACTCGTGGGACTCGGTGACCGGATGGATCACGAACCGTCACAGCTTTCCGGCGGCCAGCAGCAGCGCGTCGCCATTGCCCGCGCGCTCATCAACCGTCCGCCCGTCCTGTTCGCCGATGAGCCGACCGGCAACCTGGATTCCCGCACGACGGAAGACGTCCTCAAGATGTTTCAAAAGCTGAATGAGGAGGAAGGGCTCACCATCATCATCGTCACCCATGACGAGAACGTGGCGCGCCACACCAAGCGCATCATTCGCATGAAGGATGGGATGATCATCGAGGAAGGCGCTCCGCAAAACCGACTGGCGGCCGGGCCGGATAAACCCACTAAGGCGGGGAAGGCGCTGCCCGATGAACACGAAACCAGCGGAGACATCATCAAAGCCGGCTGGCGGATTCTGCGGCTGGCATTGCACGCATTACGTCGAAACATCATGCGGTCGCTGCTGACCTGCCTGGGGATTATCATCGGCATCGCGGCGGTCATCGCCATGATGGAAATCGGGCGCGGATCGTCCTATTCGATTGAACAAACCATTTCCAGCCTTGGCGCCAACGTGATCCAGATGGATCCGAATGACACCGTGGTCGGCGGCGTGAGTTCCGGCGGCGGCGGACGGGTGACGCTCACACCAGCGGATGCGGATGCGGTTCGCACCGAATGCAGCGCCGTCAAATGGGTGGCTCCGAGCGTGGACTGCCGGGCACAGGTCATCTACGGCAACCACAATTGGAATCCCGACCGGGTGCTCGGCACCGCGCCGGATTTTTTCAGCATTCGCAAATGGAGTCTAGCGGAGGGTGATTTTTTCACGGAGGAAGATGTGCGCAGCCTGGCCCCGGTCTGTCTCATCGGCCAGACCATCGTCCGCCAGTTATTCGGCGAGGAAGCCCCGCTCGGAAAGGAGATTCGCGTCAAGAACATCGGCATGAAAGTGGTCGGCGTGCTCAACCGCAAGGGGGCGAACATGATGGGCCGCGATCAGGACGACCTCATCATTGCCCCGTGGACCACGGTGAAATTCCGGGTCACGGGTGTCCGGCAATCCGTCTCGTCCGGCGGCAGCTCTTCGTCAGCCCCGCAGATGAACTCACTCAACCAGATTTATCCAAACCAGTCGGTGCAGTTGTTCCCGCAGCAATCATCGGTTCAAGCGGCGGACATGCCGCAGATGACCCGGTTCACCGATCTCGACGACGTTTGGATTTCCGCCGCCACGCCGCAGGACATCCCGGTGGCGATCCGTCAAATCACAAGCTTGATGCGTGACCGGCACCACATCCAGCCCGGCGCGCCAGATGATTTCCGGATCCGTGACCTGACTGAAATCTCCCAGGCGCTGGCTTCCACCAGCCATGTGATGACCAATTTGCTGCTGGTGGTGGCGCTCATTTCGCTCGTCGTTGGCGGGGTAGGCATCATGAACATCATGCTGGTGTCGGTGACCGAGCGAACCCGGGAGATCGGATTGCGGATGGCCGTTGGGGCGCGGGCAAAGGACATCCTGCGGCAGTTCCTGGTGGAGGCGGTGGTGCTTTGCCTGGCAGGCGGCATCGTTGGAATCCTGCTGGGACACGGCGCTTCTTTTGCCATCACCGCACTCCTGCACTGGCCGACGATTCCGTCACTGCCCGCGATCATCGCCGCCGTAGCCGTGTCAGTAACGGTGGGAATCGTTTTCGGTTATTATCCTGCCTGGAAAGCTTCCCGCCTGGATCCGATCGAGGCGCTTCGTTATGAGTGAACCGCGCCTCTTTATGGTGGTGTCGTTGCGGCCGGCTTAGGGCGCGGGACGAGGGAAGCAGCCACGAATTTCACCAATGGGGGCGAAATGGAAGCGGGCGGAAAGGAGCCGGGACTCGCCGGGGGAGGGATTTTCTGCCAGGCTACAGTCAACCCCAACCATTTATGCCACAAACACCGCATCTGGAAAAACATTTCACCGCTGGCGAGGCGGTGCGCGACATAGTGATCGGCATGTCCGACGGCCTGACCGTGCCGTTTGCGCTGGCCGCCGGGCTGACGGGCGCCATCGCCTCGTCGCACATCGTCCTGACGGCCGGCTTTGCGGAAATCGCCGCCGGGTCCATCGCCATGGGGCTGGGCGGCTATCTGGCCGCGCGCAGCGATGCGGAGCATTACGCGAGCGAGCGCCGTCGCGAGGAGACCGAGATCGTCACCGTGCCCGAGGTGGAGGCGCAGGAAGTGCAGGATCTGTTCAAAACCTACGGCCTGACGGAAGCCGAGAGCGCCCCGGTGGTGGCCGCGCTGCGGCAGCGGCCGGAGGCGTGGGTGGATTTCATGATGCGCTTCGAGCTGGGCCTAGAAAAACCGGTGCCGGGGCGCGCGTTCAAAAGCGCGTTCACCATCGCGCTGTCCTACATCGTGGGCGGCATCATTCCGCTGAGCGCGTATCTGGTCCTGCCCGACGCGCACCACGCCCTGAAGGTTTCCTGCGCCGTCACACTGCTGGCGCTGCTGGGGTTCGGCGCGATCAAGGGCCGGTTCACGGGCACCCCGATGCTGCGGAGCGGACTGCAAACGGCGCTGATCGGCGGGCTGGCCGCCGCCGCCGCATTCGGCATCGCACGGATGATTTCGTAAGCGCGGGAGGGAGCGGATAGTCAAGGCGGTTGATCGACAAGAATTTTATCGAGAAGGCAATCCGGCCCAGCGCCCCGGGAAAATGTAACTAGAAGTTCAACGGGCAGCCGGTCGCTTGCGGAAACAAAGAATTGTTCAGCCACAGATGAACACAGATGAAACACGGATTTAGAAATTGGGACTCCAACGGTTGCCGCCCCCGGTAACGGTCACCCATTGGTCAGCGTCCTGAAAGGGACGCCGGAACGAGCGGTCCACCAATCTTCCGCCGCCCCGCCGGGGCGGACTCCCAGGGCGGGCCGTTCCGGGGACGGTGCCGGCGGCTTACCCCCGGCAAATTTCCGTGGCTCCTTCAGAGCCGGGCAATAGCCGGTTCCTTTATCACCTCATTCCACCGAAAACAGCTGGGAACCTTCAACTTTTCGTTTTCTTCTTCCGGTTCAATAACATGCGTCCTGCAAACCGCGGGTGGTTCAGGCACAACTTTATTTACCAACCCATAAGCAATTAACGCCTGTTGACATGGTTTGCTTTATTCTCTCTACTGAAGGCGCTGTGAAAGGGTCATTACCAACGGTTTGGATCAGCGCCACTTTGCCGAAGAAGCAGGGAGCTTCAAAGGCAACAAACTCATCGCCCGGCCGGCTCTTCGTTTCGCCGGTGTTCCCAAAACAATCAAAGGAAATTCCATGAAAACAAATCACCCACTCGTCCGCTGCCTGTTGCTGCTGGCACTCGCAACGCTTAACACCCAACTCTCAACCACCTTCGCCCAAGGCACGGCCTTCACTTACCAAGGGCGGCTCAATGACGGCAGCGGCCCGGCCACGGGGATTTACGATTTGCGATTTGCGATCTACGACGCGGCCGGCGGCGGCAATGCCGGCGGCACAGTAACCAACGCCGCCACGCCGGTCACCAACGGGCTGTTCACGATCACGCTGGATTTTGGCAGCGGCGTATTCACCGGGCCGGCCCGCTGGCTGGAAATCGGAGTGCGCACGAACGGGGCGACGGCTTTCACCACATTAACTTCGCGCCAGCCCGTGACGCCCACGCCGTATGCCATTCTGGCGGGCACGGCCAATGGTCTGGCCGGCCCGCTGCCGGTGAGCCAGGTGAGCGGGGTGGTGCCGCTCGCGCAGCTGCCGGCGGTGTTGATGACAAATAATGCCACCGGGGTGACGCTGTCCGGCAATCTGTTTGGCAACTTTGGCGGGTCCTTCTTCGGCAATGGCGGCGGGCTGACGGGTTTGAATCCGGCGAACTTGAGCGCGGGCACGGCGGCCATCAACATCAGCGGCAGTGCCGCCACCGCCAATTCCATGTCCGCCGCCAATATCTCCGGCACGCTCGCGCTGGCGCAGCTGCCCGCAGCCGTGGTGACCAACCGCGCCGGCAACCTCACTTTATCCGGCGCCTTTGGCGGGAATGGCGTCGGGCTCACCAACCTTCAGCTTTCGGCAGTCGGCCCGGCGGGCACCTTTGCCCTGCTGCCTTACTATTTCAGCCCGACCGGGAACTTAACCGTCGGCAGCCGCCCGCGTAACGTCGTAACGGCCGATATGAACGGCGATGGCAAGCCGGATTTGATTGTCGCCACCGGAACCAATAACACGGTAAACAGCGCGTTGATCGTCCTGACCAATGATGGCAGCGGCGGATTCGGTTTCCACTCCACGCTCACCGTCGGCAAAGGTTGCTATTTTGCGGTAGCAGCTGATTTCAACAACGATGGCAAAATGGATCTGGCGGCGGCCAACTACAGCGATCAAACGGTGACCGTCCACACCAACGATGGCAACGACGGATTTGGCTGGTTCGCCACGATTGGCATTCCGACCAACAACGTCAGCGCCGGCCCGTATGGCCTGGCCACGGCCGACATCAATGGCGATGGCCGGCCCGATTTGATCACCGCCAATTATGGCGACAACGTGCTGATGGTGCTGACGAACAACGGCAGCGGCTTTGGCATCAATGCCACCCTGGCGGTGGGCACCGGCACCCGTTTTGTGCTGGCGACCGATGTGAACGGCGATGGCCGGGCAGACCTGATCAGCGCCGATTCCCTCACCAACACCCTGACCGTGCTGACGAACAATGGCGCCGGCGGTTTCGGACGATGGGCCACGCTCACCGTCGGCAACAACCCAATGGGGGCGACAACGGCAGACGTCAACGGTGATGGCAAAATTGACATCATCAGTTCGGCAGGGGGAGATAACACGCTGGTGGTTCAAACCAACAACGGCAGCGGTGGCTTTGGCGTTTATGCCCAACTCCAAGCCGCCGGCGGCCGGTCCGTCGTGACTGCGGATCTAAATGGAGATGGCAAGCCGGATCTGTTGAGCGCCGGCTGGGATGGCACGGTGACGGTGCTGACCAACAACGGCAACGGCTTTGGTTATTCAGCCACGCTCGCGGTCGGGCTAAATCCCTGGGGCCTAATCGCGGCGGATTTGAATGGCGACGGCAAAGTGGATCTGGCCACCGCCAACAATGGTGAGACCACGATGAGCCTGTTGCTTAGTGTTCCGCAAGCCCTCTCCGTGGGCAACGGCAACACCACCGTCTTGGCGGGCCATTTTATCGGCGATGGCAGCGGCCTGACCGGGGTCAACGCCGGCCCATCCGCAAATTTCACCGGTTTGCTAGCGGGCGATGTGACCGGCACGCAAAATGCAACCGTCGTTTCCGCCGTGGGCGGCCAAACGGCAGCATTTGTGGCGGCGGGCGCAAGCGCGGCCAACACCGCCACCAGCGGCAATGTGGGCAATGCGATTGTGAGGCGCGACGCAGCGGGAAACTTTTCCGCCGGGACGATCACAGCCACTCTGTCGGGCAATGCCACCACGGCCACCACGGCGAACAATATTTCCGGCAGCTTGAGCGGTGATGTGACCGGCACGCAAAACGCCACGACGGTGGCCGGCGTGGGCGGGCAGAGCGCGGCGAATGTGGCCGCCGGCGCCAGCGCGGCCAACGCGGCCACCAGCGCCAACACGGGCAGCACGATTGTCAAACGGGACGCCAGCGGAAATTTTTCCGCCGGGATGGCAACGTTCAGCGGCAATTTGAATTTGCCGGTGACGACGGCCGGCGCAGGCGTCATTTATTCCGGCGGCAGCACGCTCATTCATGCTTCCGGTTCGCAGAGCTTCTTTGCCGGTCCGGGCGCGGGCAATTTGAGCATGAACGGGGTCTTCAACAATACGGGCGTCGGCTATCTGGCGCTGGCCAACAGCACGAACGGTTCCCAAAACACGGCCAGTGGCGCGAACGCGCTACATTCCAACACGAGCGGCTCCGCCAACACCGCTGGCGGCGTGAGCGCCCTATATTCCAACACGAACGGCTCTGCCAACACGGCCAGCGGGACGGGCGCGCTTTATAACAACACCAGCGGCTCCGCCAACCTGGCCGGCGGCACGGACGCGCTTTCTGCCAACACCAGCGGCAACAACAACACTGCTGGCGGCGTGGACGCGCTTTATAACAACACGAGCGGATCCGGGAACATCGCGCTGGGTTATCAGGCAGGTTATCGGATAACCACGGGCAACGACAACATTGACATCGGCAACATTGGAACCGCGGACGACACCAATATCATCCGCATCGGTGACGGCCAGGCTCAGACCTTCATCGCCGGAGCCATCAACGGCAACGGCAGCGGTTTGAACAATCTCAATACGACGAATTTGACCGGCACATTTCCAGCCAGCCGGTTGAGCGGCAGCGTCAACACAGCGGTCAATTTCACCGGGACTTTGAACGGTGACGTCACTGGAACACAGGGTGCCACCGCGGTTTCCAGCGTGGGCGGTTCAGGTGCCGCCAATATCCACACAGCGGAACAAGCCGCCAATGCGGCGACGAGTGCCGCCACGGCGAATGCGATTGTGAAGCGGGATGCGGCGGGGAATTTTTCAGCCGGAACCATCACCGCCAATCTGGCGGGCAGCGCCACCCTGGCCAACAATGTCGTGGCCGGCATTACCATCACCAATGCCTTCATCACCAACTCGGTCTTTGCGGGCAACGGCGGCGGGTTGACCAACCTAAATGCCAACAACCTTTCCAGCGGCACCGTGCCGCTGGCGCAGTTGCCGGCGGCAGTGGTGACGAACAATGAAACCGGCGTGAATATTTCCGGCACCTTCACCGGCAATGGCGCGGGCGTGACGAATGTGAACGCGGCGCAGTTGAACGGATTGAACGTGTCAAATTTCTGGCAATTGGGCGGGAACAATGTGTCCAGCGGACAGTTTCTCGGCAGCACCAACAATCAGGCGCTGGAATTCAAAGTCAATAATGTCCGCGGCCTGCGGCTGGAACCCACGGTCAATGACGCCAATCATTCCAACCTCGTCAACGTGGTGGGCGGATCGTTGAGCAACTCAATCTCGTCGGGAGTCTATGGCTCGGTAATTGCCGGCGGCGGTGGATTCTATTATGGACAATCTCCTAATACCATTTCGGCTGATATGTCCTTTATCGGTGGCGGTCAAAACAACTCGATTCAGACGACGTCAGATCATTCCTTCATTGGCGGCGGCGGCTACAATACCATCCAGACTAATGCCTTCTTCTCTGTTCTCGGCGGCGGTTACTACAACTCCATCCAACCGAAAACCACTTACTCTGTTCTCGGCGGCGGCAGCTTCAACTCCATCCAGACGAATACCTCCTACTGTGTTCTCGGCGGCGGTTACTACAATTCCATCCAGCCGAATTCCTATGACTCCGTTGTCGGTGGTGGAGATCACAATTCCGTCCAGACGAATGCCCACAACTCCGTTATCGGTGGCGGCAGTGGCAACGTGATCAAACACTATTATGGCGTGGTAATGGGCGGAGTCAACAACACCGCCGGCGGCAACACCAATTTTGCCGGATATGGTTTTGACAGTGGTGCTGTGGTTGGCGGCGGATGGTATAACAACGCATCCGGACCGTTAAGTTTCATCGGCAACGGCGATTATGGAACCGCTTCGGGCGTGGGTTCCGTGGTCTGCGGTGGCGGCATCACTTCTTTTGCCCCCAGTTACATGAATGCAGCTCCGAACGTAGCGGCCGGGATGAGCGCCACCGTGCCTGGCGGGGCCAACAACGCTGCGCTGGGAGATTTCAGTTTTGCCGCTGGTTATGGCGCTCAGGCGAACTACAAGGGTGATTTTGTCTGGGCTGATTCGCAAGTGGCCAATTTTAACTCGACGGCGAACGATCAATTCCTCATCCGCGCGCAAGGCGGTGTGGGCATCAACAAGGCCAATCCCGCCACGGCTTTGGACGTGAATGGCGTCGTCACGGCCACCAGTTTCAGCGGCAGCGGCGCGGGACTGACCGGCCTGAACGCCGCGCAATTGAGCGGCAACATAACCAACTCCATCAACTTCCTTTCGGCGGGCGGCGTGGGGATCGGTGTGGGCAATCCCGCCCACAAACTGGTGGTCCAAGCCGACGACACGGGCAGCAGCGCCGACGCCCAACAGGTCGTCATCCAAGGAGACAGCAACGCCAACCGCCAGTTGGAACTCGGCTATAAGACCAGCGGTAACTTTGGCAGCATCCAAGCCGTCGAACAACTGGTCAGCTACCGTCCGCTCGCGCTGCAACCTTTGGGCGGCAACGTCGGCATCGCCAAAACCAATCCCGCCACGGCTTTGGACGTGAATGGCACCGTCACCGCCGGCAGCTTCAGCGGCAGCGGCGCGGGATTGACCAGTCTCAACGCCAACAACATTTCCAGCGGCACGCTTCCGCCAGCCCAATTGCCGGCCGTGGTTTTGACGAACGCGGCCACCGGTGCGAACGCCGTGGCGCTGGGCTATCAAACGGTCGCCAGCTCGCAATATGCCGTGGTCAGCGGCGGGGCCCGGAACGCCGCCACCGGCGCGGGCGCGGTGGTGGCCGGCGGCGGCGATGGCACCAGCGGCAATGCCAACACGGCCAGCGGCCCCTATTCCGCCATCGGTGGTGGAACCCAGAACATCGCCAGCAACTCGCGCAGCACCGTCGGCGGCGGTCACAACAATTCGGCGACGAACTGGTATGCCACGGTTCCCGGCGGCGCGTGGAACATCGCCGGGGGCACGGGCAGCTTCGCCGCCGGCCAGGCGGCCCGGGCCGTGCATGATGGCTCCTTTGTCTGGAATTGCGATCAGGGGAACACGCTTTCATCCAGTGCCGCCAATCAATTCATCGCCCGCGCCAGCGGCGGCTACTCCTTTTACACCGGCACCTCCGTCGGGGCCACGCTGGCCGCCGGCAGCGGCTCGTGGACCTCGATGAGCGACCGCAATATGAAGGAGAATTTCGCCCCGGTGGATGTCGCCGCCGTGTTGCAGAAAGTGGCGGCGCTGCCGTTATCCACCTGGAATTACAAGCAGCAGACCAATTCCATCCGGCATCTCGGCCCCATGGCGCAGGATTTCAAAGCCGCCTTCACCGTGGGCGAGACCGACACCGGCATCACCACCGTGGACGCCGACGGCGTGGCGCTGGCCGCCATCCAAGGCTTGAACCAGAAGCTCGATGCCAAGGATGCGGAGATTCAGGATTTAAAGCAAAGCGTGGCGGAATTGAAGCTGTTGGTGCAAACCCTCATCGAGAAAAAATGAGGCAACCATGAAAAAACCAATTTTACTGCTCGCCTGGCTGATGCCGGTCATTGGTTTCACGCAAAGCTACTCCATTGACTGGTATAAAATCGCCGGCGGCGGCGGGCCACTGACCGGGCCGATGATCGGCACCAACAATTATTCCATCACCGGCACCATCGGCCAGCCGGATGCGAGCGGCGCGATGACCGGACCGGCGGCCGGCACCAATTATTATTCCATCACCGGCGGCTTCTGGAGTCTTATCAACGTGGTGCAGATGCCGGGCGTGCCGAAACTGCTGATTGTTGCCAACGGGCCGGGCAGCGTGAAAGTGCTTTGGCCCAACACCGGCCGCTACACATTGCAGCAAAACGCCGATGTCGGGGCCCCGGGTGGATGGACGACGAGCGGATATTCCATCTCCACGAGCAACGGCACCAACAGCATCACCATCACGCCGCCGACCGGGAATCTGTATTTTCGCCTCTCCAATCCCTGAATGACGAAAACAAATTATTGGCAAAACGAAACCTGACGCAGGTGGTGAGACGCATAGGACAGAGGCTCCTTGCGACGGCTGCCACAAAGGCGGGAGGGAAAGACGGACTTCAACGGTCCCACCCATCAGCCCCACAATTGCCGGTCGAGCGAGCGGTATTGGATCGCCTCGCTGACATGCTCGCCGGAAATCGTTTCCGCGGCGGCCAGGTCGGCAATCGTCCGCGCCACCTTCAGGATGCGGTCGTAGGCGCGGGCGCTCAGGTTCAGGTCGGTCATCGCAAACTTCAGCAGGTCCTTCGTGGCGTCATCCAGTCCGCAGTGAGCCTTGAGCTCCCGCGCGCCCATCCGCGCGTTGCAGGTCACCTTCGGCTTGCCGGCAAAGCGTGCGGTTTGAATTTTACGAGCCGCAACAACCCGTTCGCGAATCTGCGCGGAGGTCTCGCCGGTCGGGCCGGCGGCCATGTCCCGGAATTTCACCGCCGGCACCTCGATGTGCATGTCAATCCGATCGAGGAGCGGCCCGGAAATGCGGCCCAGATAATTTTGAATCTCGCGCGGGGTCGACTTGCTTTCGCCCGGCATCTTCCCGTCCGGCGTGGGGTTCATGGCGGCGACGAGCATGAACTGGGCGGGGAAGGTCATGGTGCCGGCGGCGCGGGAAATGGTCACAATGCCGTCTTCCAACGGCTGGCGCATGGTCTCCAATACACTGCGCTTAAATTCGGGCAGCTCGTCCAGAAACAGCACGCCGTGGTGCGCGAGGGAAATCTCGCCGGGCGTGGGGTTGATGTTGCCGCCGAGCAACCCGGCGTCGCTGGCGGTGTGGTGCGGGGCGCGGAACGGCCTCTGGGTGACGAGCGCCTGCCCCGCCGCGAGCAGGCCGACGATGCTGTGGATCTGGGTGGTCTCCAGCGCCTCGGCCAGCGTGAGCGGCGGCAGGATGGTGGCGAGCCGTTTGGCGAGCATGGATTTGCCCGTGCCGGGCGGGCCCACGAGCAGGACGTTGTGCGAGCCGGCGGCGGCGATTTCCAGGGCGCGCTTGACGCTTTCCTGGCCCTTGACCTCGGAAAAATCATGCTCGTCTCCGGCTGGATGCGCGAAGATCCGGTCGATGTCCACCCGCGCCGGGGCGAGCTTGATTTCGCCCTCGAGAAACTGGACGGCCTCGCGCAGGTTTTGCACCGGGATGACCTGCAGGCCGTCCACGACCGCCGCTTCCGCGGCGTTTTCGGGGGGCACGAGCACGCCGACCAGGCCGTTTGCGCGCGCCCGGAGGGCAATCGGCAGGACGCCCTTGCACGGGCGCACCGCGCCGGTGAGGGCCAGCTCGCCCACGGCGATGAAGTTATCCAATTGATCGGTCTCCAGCTGTTCGCTGGCGGCCAGCATACCGAGCGCGATGGGCAGGTCGAAGCTGGGCCCCTCTTTTTTCACGTCGGCGGGCGCAAGGTTGATGGTGGTCTTGCCCATGGGAAACTTGAAGCCGGAATTGGCGAGGGCCGTGGAAACGCGGTCCTTGGATTCCTTCACCGCCGCGTCCGGCAGCCCGACGAGCGCGATGAAGGTTTCGCCGTAGCCGCAGTTGACTTCAACCTCGACCTGATAGGCATCAATGCCGGTTACCGCCGCAGAATAAACCCGCGAGAGCATGCGCCCACGTTAGCACCAGTGGCAAACCGAAGGCAAAGCGGAAATCAACCACCAAGGCACCAAGGGCAAAAGTTAAACAACCGTGAATTTTGAGTTGGGGCAGGGTAACAAGCGCGAGCGCGGGATGACAGGACTACAGACCGACAAAACAAGGGATGAGACCGGAGACCGGAAAGCGGGCTAGGGGCAAAAGCGAAATTCGGAAAGCGGAAATTTAACTTCACGGACTGCGGGACCACCCAGCCAGACGGCTGAGGGTTACGCACCTCCTCACCCCGACCCTCTCCTCCAACTCGCGTTGGCGGAGAGGGAGCAAACGCGGATCAAGCAGTGAGGATAACGGGACAAGTGGACCTAGAAACCGCAGTTGGACTTCAACCGGTCGGGGTTGGGGCGGTTTGCGCGAGCCATTCCAAGGGGTCATCGGTGGTTTGACGGGAGAGCAGGCGAAGAAAACTGCCTTGGGCTTCCAACTGCGGCGCAGTTGCTGCC
>CAIXBQ010000113.1 GCA_903917705.1 uncultured Verrucomicrobia subdivision 3 bacterium
CCGCACCGTGTCATACGGCTGCCCGCCTTCCTCCAACTCACGCACCAAGGTCATTTTGAAGGCCTCACTGTACCGGATCCCACTCTTCCTCACGCCATAATTTCGTTCCATAGGTGACAACCTATTTCAGGACGGGACCCTCCACCAACGAGGAACAGCAGTCCACGAATGAGGAACTGCAGTCCACCAACGAGGAACTAAGCACCTCCAAGGAGGAGATGCAGTCACTGAACGAGGAGCTCCAGACCGTCAACAGCGAGTTGCAGGCCAAGGTCACCGAACTGTCCCAGTCGAACAACGACATGAAGAACCTGCTCAACAGCACGGACATTGCCACGCTGTTTTTGGACAACGAACTCAACGTGCGCCGGTTCACCACCCAGGCGACGAAAGTCATCAAGCTCATTCCGGGCGACGTGGGCCGCCCCATCACCGACCTTGCCTCCGAGCTGATCTACCCGGAACTCGCGGAGGACGCCAAAGAAGTGCTGCGGAAACTGGGGGTGGCGGAAAAGCCGATCACCGCGCGCGACGGCCGGTGGTTCACAGTGCGCATCATGCCCTACCGGACGCACGACGACCGCATTGACGGCGTGGTAATCACCTTCGCCGACATCACGACCTCCAAAAAACTGGAGGCGCAGTTGCGGGAGCAGCACGCCGAGCTGGAAAAGCACATCGCAAACCAATCCACGCCGCCGGCCCAGGGCGGGCCGCCCGCAGCCAAACGAATCGCTGACGCCGTCCCGAAAAAGCGGCTCACCCGCAGATCATGAAAGTCCCCGCCAGAACCACCCGACCGCGGCCGCCGGCGAAGACGCCCGGATTGCGCGCCCGCGCCGAAACCCGGTTGCGGCACCTGCCGAAAAACCAGCGGAGGCCGGCCGGCGCTCCCGATTTGGACCTCGAACCGCGGCGGCTGCTCCACGAACTGCAGGTGCACCATGTCGAACTGGAGATGCAAAACCTCGAGCTGCAGGAAGCCCGGGACCGGGTGGAGACGCTGCTGGAAAAATACACCGACCTCTACGATTTTGCGCCGGTCGGCTATTTGTCCCTCGATGAAACGGGGCGGATCCTGGAAGTGAACTTAAGCGGGGCGATTTTGCTGGGCGCAGCGCGAGCCCAACTCATCAACCGCCGGATGCCGGCGTTTATATCCCCGGCGAGCCGTCCAATCTTCCTGGCCTTTCTAAGCCGCGTTTTTTCCGGGGCCGGGAAACAAGTCTGCGAGGCAATATTACTGAAAGAGGATGGCTCCTCCTTCTGGGCCGACTTCCACGGCAATTCGGCCGTCTCCGCCAACGGTCCGCAGAAGTGGAGCCGGGTGGTGGTCTCCGACATCACCGCCCTCAAGCGGGCGGAAGAGGCCCAGCGCCGCCTGGACGCCCTGGCGGCCGCGAACATGGAGCTGCGGCAGGAGATCGCGCAGCGGAAGGTGGTGGAGAAATCGCTCAAGAATAGCGAGCAGCACCAACGCCGGCTGCTGGCGCAGTCGCACCTCATGCAGGAAAAGCTGCGGCAGCTGTCCCGCCAGATCATTTCGGTCCAGGAGGAAGAACGCCGCGAGATCAGCCGCGAACTGCATGATGTCATCGCCCAGACATTGACCGGCATCAACGTCCGCCTCGCCGCGCTGGCCAAGGCGGCCACGATCAACACCAAGGACCTCAACCGCGACATTGCCAGGACGCAAAAGCTGGTGGAAAAATCGGTGGACATCGTGCACCATTTCGCCCGCGAACTGCGCCCAGCGGTACTGGACGATCTGGGCCTGATCCCCGCGCTCCATTCGTTTGTAAAAATCTTTTCCAAACGAACGGGCCTCCATATCCACCTGCAGGCGTTTGCCGGAGTGGAGCAACTAGACATCGCCAAGCGCACGGTGCTGTTCCGCGTGGCGCAGGAAGCCCTCACCAATGTCGCCCGCCACGCCAAGGCCAGCCGGGTGGAAGTGAATCTCCGGAAACTCCCCGACGGCGTCAGCCTGACGGTCAAGGACGATGGCAAGTCGTTTCAGGTGGAACGCACCTTGCACGCCAATGCCGGCAAACGGCTCGGACTGCTCGGCATGCGAGAACGGATCGAGATGGTCGGCGGCAACTTTGGCGTGGAATCCACCCCCGGCCAAGGCACCACAGTCCGGGTGGAAATGCCCTTTGCCAAATTGCGAGGGGCCACCAATAAAGTCCGGTGAAACCAAAAAATATATCCATATGAAACGAATCCCTGTCCTATTGGCGGACGATCACATGATCGTGCGCGAAGGCTTCCGCAAGATGCTGGAACTTGAAGCCGACATCGAAATTGTGGGCGAGGCCCAGGATGGCCGGAAGGCGGTGGCCATGATCAAAAAACTCAAACCCGCCGTGGTGCTGATGGACATCGCCATGCCCCGGCTCAACGGACTGGAAGCCACCCGGCAGGTCTTGAAAGAGGCGCCCGCCACCAAAGTGCTCATCCTTTCCGCGCATAGCGATGATGCGTATGTCAAAAACGCCATGGAATCCGGCGCGGCGGGCTTTCTGCTCAAGCACACCTCGGCCCACGAGGTGTGCCGGGCCATCCGGGAGGTGGCCCAGGGGAAAACATTTTTCAGCCCCTCGATTGCCAGGCATCTGGAGCATCAAAAAACATTCGACCGCGCCGGAATGGTCAAAAAGAAACAAACCGAACTGACCTCGCGCGAGATGGAAGTGCTCCAACTCATCGCGGAGGGCAAGGCCAACAAGGAGACCGCCGCCGAACTCGGCATCGGCATGAAAACGGTCGAGAAGCATCGCGAGCATCTCATGCAGAAGCTCGACATCCACGACACCGCCAGCCTCACCCGCTATGCCATCAGCGCGGGCGTCATCGAGAGCAGCGTCCAACTGACCATCGTTTAGCGGCGCTTCCCGGCGCCGGGTCTGCCCGGTTAGGCCGGATTCGCCCCCGACCCGCCATGACTGAGAATCACCTCGCCTTCTGGATGACTTTGGCGGGCACCATCTGCTGGGGCGTCTGCTTCTGGTGGATGCGCCGGCTTTCCCTCAAACAGAACGCGCTATTAGACCAACTCCGCGAACAGGGCAAGCGCATCGAGAAACTGTCGCGGCTGGAACACGACCTCATCAAGGAAGTGCATCCCCAAGTCAACGAGATCAAGGAAGGGATGGAAGCGATGATCGCGGTGGTGAAGGAAAGCAACCCGCCGCCGACCGCAAAAAAACGAGGCCGCTAATCCCGATCGGGCGCCCGCAGCCCAGCGCGGCAGGTCCGGCTGGCCGGTTTCTAAAGGCCGAGGGCCCGGACCGCCCCGGCAAGGTTTTGGCAGGTGACCACCGGCAGGCGGTGCGGGTAATGGAAAATTGTCAGGATATTCATCCCGATGTCCTTGCTGGAATCCGGAATGACCCGCACCACCAGGCCGACTTCCGATTGGCCGATGAGGTCCATCAATCCGCCCAGCGCAGCCATGCACTCCAGCCCCATGAAGTCCAAACCGGACATGTCCACCAAGTAACGAAAGCCCGGGGCCAGTCCGGCCAACTGGGCAGCCATCTCCGCCTGACCGACTTTGAAATCTTCCGGGCGCACGGTGCCAACGAAATGAAGATACAGCAACTGCTTCGACGGGTTGGAGGTGACCAATAACATGACCCTGACTTTAGCCGGTTGAAAGCGGAAACGCGAGAGGCGAGACGATTCCCATGCATGGGGTAAAACCCGAAGGTGGCCCGCTTTGGAAAAAAAACCGGGCGAAGAAAAACAGGAGGCCGCATTGATAGCGACGGGTCATCCGGGCCCGCGCGCCCAGGCAATTCAAGTGCTTTGAGGATGGTCATGGGGGTAACACCCCATGGCGCCAGCTTGGCCTGGCAGATTATAAGTTGGCCAATGATTGAGAATCCATTCAAGACCGAGGGCGCATCGGCCAATCCCACACCGCAAGCCCAGCCGAATCCCCGCCAGCGCATCCTGGTGGTGGAAGACGATTCGATGATCCGGCAACTCAACACCGCCGCGCTGATCGAGTCCGGCTACCATGTGGATACCGCCGAAGACGGGGCGGCGGCGTGGGATGCCCTGCAACGGAACAGCTATGACCTGCTGATCACGGACAACGGGATGCCAAAGGTTTCCGGCATTGAACTGCTCAAGAAGCTCCATGCCGCCAAAATGGCGCTACCGGTCATCATGGCCACCGGCAGCCTGCCGCAGGAGGAATTCACCCATTCCCCCTGGCTCCACCCCGCCGCCACGCTGCTCAAGCCCTATACCCTGGCGGAACTGCTGAGAACGGTGAAGGAAGTCCTGCAGGCGGCCGTGAATGCCTGCGAGCAGATCGCCCTGCCCAACGGTCACCACCAGCCGGGAACCACCGGCTGGCAGCCGGAATAATTTCATCCCTTTTGATATGGCTAAAAAAATCAATGTGGGGGTGACGGGGTGCGGTTACTGGGGGCCGAACCTGATCCGCAATTTCCGGGCGCTGCCGGACTGCAAGCTCAAGATGATGTGCGATCTCAACCAGACCCGCCTGCAGCATCTGGGGTCGCTTTACCCGGAAGTCGAGACCGCCACGGATTACAAGCAAATGCTCAACGGCGTCAACCTGGACGCCGTGGTCATCGCCACCAATGTCAAAACCCATTTCCCGCTGGCCAAAGCGGCGCTATGCGCCGGCAAGCACACGTTCATCGAGAAGCCCATGGCCGCCTCCGTCGACCATTGCGAGGAGCTGGTGGACATCGCCAAAAAGAAGGGACTGGTGCTGATGACGGGCCATACGTTCCTGTATTCGCCGGCCGTCCGAAAAATCAAGGAGATCATCGACACCGGAGACATCGGCGAAATCCGCTATATCTGCGCGCGCCGATTGAATCTCGGCCTGTTCCAGAAGGACATCAATGTCGCCTGGGACCTAGCCCCGCACGACTTGTCCATCATCCTATCCATCATGGGGGAGATGCCGGTTTCCGTGAATTGCTGCGGCAGCGCACACATCACGCCGGGCATCGAGGATGTCACGACCATGTGCCTGACGTTTCCGCGCCAGCGCGCCGCCATGATTCAAAGCAGCTGGATTGATCCGCATAAAGTCCGCGAAATGACCATTGTCGGCAGCAAACGCATGATCGTCTATGACGACCTAGCGCCGCTCGAAAAGATCCGGGTGTATGACCAGCATGTGGACCGCCCGCCGCATTACGACACATTCGGTGAATTCCAGTTTGCCTACCACTACGGCGATGTGTATGCGCCTTACCTCAAGCAGGAGGGGCCGCTGAAGACCGAGTGCCAGCATTTCCTGGACTGCATCAACCACGGCGCGACGCCCGTAAGCTGCGGCACGCGCGGCACGGAGCTGGTCCGGATTTTGGAAGCGTCGACCCAATCGTTGCAAACCGGCGGGGCGCCGGTCCATTTTGAAAAGCCGGCAAACGGCAGGCGCCATACCCTTAATCCGACGGTCCGCAAACGCGCCAGCTTATAACTCCATGGAAAATTCCAACGGCCAGCCGGCGGCAAGGGCGATCGCCGGACATCGACTCCAACCGAATCCCCGCCAAACCGCCACCGCAGGGGCGATCGGCCCCAACCAACCAATCAACACCCAACCATGAAATTAAAAACCATCCACTGCCGGTCACTCGCGATCATTTTTGCGCTGGGGGTCGCCCTGCGGCTACCCGCGCAACTGGCTGTGCCGCAGCATTATTTCACCAACTCGCCCGACGGCGCAAATCCCGGGACCCTGGTGCTGGCCGGCGGCTGGCTTTACGGGACAGCGGTGAATGGCGGCAGTGCGAACAGCGGCATGGCCTTCAAGCTGGCCACTGATGGCACGGGCTATTCCGTGTTCTATAATTTCCCCGGCGGCACGAACGGCGCGTCGCCAAACGAATTACTGGTGAACGGCGGCACGATTTACGGAACGACGTATGCGGGGGGCAACAGCGGTTTTGGCACGGTTTTTTATATGAACACCAATGGCGCGGGCGGCACGACGATTTACAATTTCACCAACGCGCCCGACGCGGAATATCCGATCGGCGGGTTGACCGCGGGCGGAGGCACACTGTATGGCGCAACCACCTCCGGCGGCAGTTCGGGCAGAGGCGCCCTATTCAAGCTCAACACCAACGGCACGGGGTACGCGGTGCTCCACAGTTTCACCAACTCGCCGGATGGGGCGACGCCCCGCGCGGGCATGGTACTGAACGCGGCCACGCTGTATGGCACGACGGAATACGGCGGCACCCACGGCAACGGCACCGTGTTCAAACTCAACACCAACGGCACGGGCTACACGGTCATCTACAACTTCAGCAACACGCCCGACGCGCAATTTCCCTGTGCGGCGCTGGTGATCAGCAGCAACCAGCTCTATGGAACAGCCTCCTATGGCGGGAGCCACAGCGGCGGCGCGGTGTTCACCCTCAATACCAACGGCGCCGGCTATGCCGTATTGCACCCTTTCACCGGACCGACCTCGCCCACCACCAACAGCGACGGGGCCTATCCCAAAAACGGCCTCTGGCTGAAGGGCACGCAGCTATATGGCACCACCGTCAGCGGCGGCACCGGCAAATACGGCACCCTTTTCCAGATCAACACCAACGGCACGGGATTCCTGGTCCTGAATAATTTCAGCAGCGCCCCCGACGGAATCAACCCGCAGGGAGGACTGGTGCTGAACAGCAACACCCTGTGGGGAACCACCTATTTGGGCGGGACCTACGGCAACGGCATGGCTTTCAGCCTGCTACTATCGCCGGCCATCACGCTGCAACCGGCCAGCCTGAACGTGACCAACGGCAATTCGGCCAGCTACACCATCGCCGCGACGGGCGCAGGACAGATCAATTATCAATGGTACTTCAAAACCAACACCGCCTTGGCGGGGGCCACCAACAATACCCTCTGTTTCACCAATGCCATCACCAACCTGGTCGGCAGCTACCTCGCGGTCGTCTCCAACCTCTATGGCAGCGCCACCAGCAGCCCCGCCAGCCTGGTCGTGGTGACCGCACCAAACCTGTTTGCCTTCAGCTACAATCCCGCCAACGGCAGCTTCTCCCTCGCCATGGCCAACCTAGCCAGGAGCACCAACCGGCTTTGGGTCTCGACCAATCTCGCCGCCGTCAACCCCTGGCGCGTCCTCGCCACAAATGTCATTGCCACCAATGGCCTCTGGTTCTTTACCGACACCAACACCATCGGAAAAAAAGCGGTTTTCTACCGGCTGTCCGTTCCATGAAACCTCGCCACGGGCGCACCACACGGGCAGTAGCACCAGTTCAACGATCCGCCATGAGCAAAACCCAAACGCAGTGGCTGCCCGGCCAGTTGCGACAGGAACCGTCTTTGGGCCGGATAGCAACCGGCGGCGCTCCGGATATGGGGAGAACGCCCCATAGCAACCGCGGGACATCCGGCTTATTTGTCAACCTATGGAAAAACAAAACCCATCACCCGGCGGATTAACAGCCGCCGCCGGACAACAACGCCCACCCAATCCACGCCAACGCATCCTCGTGGCGGAAGATGATCCGTTAATCCGCCGGATCAACAGCGAGGTGCTGATCTACTCAGGATACCAGGTGGACGCAGCCGAAGACGGGGCAGCCGCCTGGGAAGCTCTGCAACGGAACAGCTACGATCTTTTAATCACAGACAATGATATGCCAAAGGTGACCGGCGTGGAGCTGCTCAAACAGGTTCATGCCACCCGCCTGGCCCTGCCGGTGGTCATGGCCACCGGGACATTGCCCACGTGGGAATTTGCCCTGTCGCCATGGCTCTACCCGGCCGCCATCCTGCTCAAGCCCTATACCTTTGATGAGTTACTGGGCACCGTGAAAGAAGTCCTCCAGGCAACCGTCCGCGCCCGCGCGGAGATCGCACCGCCACCCAACTGGTCATACCCGCCGGCCGGACCCAATGAACCCGCCCCCAGTTCCGACCTCCGGATTTGAACCACCCGGACCGATAACCCCGCATCCCGGCCGACAGGCAGGCCTATCAAGGAAGACCGGCAGCACCGCAATGCCTCCGCACCACCGACATAAAATGAAAACAAAAAACGTGAGTTTGAAACATCCCGGAGCGAAACACCGTTCAGCAGAACAGGCGTTGAGGGTATCCGAACAACGCTACCGCCGGCTGTTTGAAACCGCGCAGGACGGCATCCTCATCCTCAATGCGGACAGCGGGCAGATTGATGATGTCAATCCGTTCCTGACCAACATGCTGGGCTATTCCCGCAAACAGTTGCTGGGAAACAAACTCTGGGACATTGTTCCGTTCAAGGACGTCGAGGCGTCCAAGGCTGAATTCCGGGATTTACAGCGTGAATCCTATGTCCGCTACGAAGACCTGCCGCTGGAAACCAGCGCCGGCAAATCCATCAACGTGGAATTCGTCAGCAACATCTATCAGGTCAACGGCGACCGGGTGGTCCAATGCAACATCCGCGACATCACGAAGCGCCGGCAAGCGGAGGAAAAGCTGAAGGCCTACAGCCACAAATTGCTGGTGCTCTCCCGGCGGCTGGTAGAAGCGCAGGAGACAGAGCGCCGCCACATTGCGCGCGAGCTCCATGATGAAATCGGCCAGGCGCTCACGGTCATGCAAATAAACCTGCAAGCGCTGCTGCAGCCGCACGGCAAGCAGGCTCTGGGGCCGCGCCTGCGGGAGAGCCTGGCCATGGTCGACCACGTGCTGGAACAGGTGCATGACATCGCGTTAAACCTGCGGCCATTGATACTCGATGACCTGGGATTGGAACCGGCGTTGCGCTGGTTCACCCGCCGGCAGGCGGCACTCGTCGGACTGCAAGCCGAGTTCCACGCCGATCCGATGGCTCAACGCCTGAACCCGGTCATTGAGACCGAATGTTTCCGCGTGGCGCAGGAAGCACTGACGAACGTGGTGCGCCACGCACTGGCGAAGACCGTGAGCGTGGAATTGCGGAAAGAGGCCGGACAGCTTCACTTGCGCGTGAGGGACGACGGAATCGGATTTGATGTGGGCACCGTCCGGGAAAAGGCGGTGCGAGGCGCCAGCCTGGGACTGTTAAGCATGGAAGAGCGGGCGGCGCTGGCCGGCGGCGGACTGGAGTTCAAATCCACCCCGAACAAAGGCACGGAAGTCCATGCCTGGTTTCCGCTGAAATGGCGAACGCCGCCGCCGGAATCCAAAAACCCATGAGCCAGCCCGCCAAACTCATTCACGTCATTCTGGCGGACGATCATACGCTGGTGCGCGCGGGGATACGCGCCCTGCTGGAAAAATTGCCAAATGTAAAAGTGACCGGCGAGGCCAGCGACGGGCGCGAAGTTTTGAAACTGGTCAAGGAGCATCCACCGGAGGTGGTCTTGATGGATATCGCCATGCCCGGCCTGAACGGCCTGGAAGCGGCAGAGCGCATGGCCCGGGACTTCCCAGCCGTGCGGATCATCATTCTTTCCATGCATAACAATGAAGAATATGTCGTGCGCGCGCTCAAGGCGGGCGCCACCGGTTACCTGCTCAAGAAAGCAGCGATGGCAGAATTAGAAAACGCCCTGCACCAGGTAATGGGCGGGGGAATCTATTTAAGCCAGGAAATTTCCATGCAGATACACAGGGAAAATACCAGGCAAGGAATCACCGGCGGAAAAAGCCCGTTGGAACAGTTGACGGACCGGCAGCGTGAGATTCTCCAACTCATCGCCGAAGGCCAAAACACCAAAGAAATCGGGCATATATTGCAGGTGAGTCCCAAGACGGTGGAATACCATCGGCTGAAGCTGATGGCCGGCCTGAATTTGCATGACATTCCTGGATTGGTGCGCTTCGCATTGCGAGTCGGGTTGATACCCGATGAGAAAACGAACGCCGTTTGAAGATTCGCCGAAGTATTCATGGGCCAGCCCCGCGCATAACACCATGATCCACTGAGCCATGAAGGTCAGACGCGACAATCCGGTTCCCTGGCCGGGGTTGGAATAATCAGGCAGTCCATACTGGCAGCCTTCATTGTATCCGCCAATTCGGGACCGGCATTATCAGGCCGACGCAGCGGTGGGTAAAACACCCCATGGCGGAACGCACAAGCAAGTCTATATTGTTGGCAAATGGGGTCCGGCCCGGTTTCCGCACAAACCGAAGGCATGTCCGGCCTTATTAGTCAGCATCTTACCATGTGCCATGGCTGCAGGTTAACGTAATATATACAGAAACCAATTGTTATCACCAGCATAACAGGTTTCGGTATAGATATAAGGTTTAGCAGACATCAAGACAGCCAACAACGGCCACCGGTTTTACAAGGCTATTTCTTACAGTTATCAAAAAGTCTCGCAAGTGACTATCAATAGGGTCTTAAAGACCATGCAAACCAGTCCTGCCGGATACCAGTCACGGAATAACTTACACTTTACACCGGGAAGCATTTAACATCTGCGACATATCGGGGCACGGATATCACTGATAGCAGACAGGTTACCGCAACAAAACAAGTAATACAGCAGGTTGGCACCGCCATTGCTTACCATTTCATTGGTCAAATCAAACAACAAATCCAGACAACCAAAAAAAATGAAAAAGACACAAATCCCCATCATCGGCGCGGCCATGTTATTCATGGCCCTCGCACAAACCATCCAGGCGATCCCAATCACCGGCGACATCGGGTTCACCGGCCGAGCGTCGTACGACACCACTTCGGCGGGAACCGCGACAGAAGTCGTCAATTGGATCAACCCCAATGTCAACGGAACCAGCGGGTCGTTCACCGGGATTGCCAACGGAACACCGTCAAACCTGGTTTCCCCCTGGTTTTTTGCCACCTCGTCAGCGATCAACAGTTTCTGGACCGCGGGCGGGTTCACGTTCCAGTTGCTGTCATCCTGGGTCACGGCCCAGGGCGCCGGAACCCTCGGGTATGTAATTGTCAACGGCACCGGGGTGGTCAGCGGGAATGGGTACACCCCGACCGTACTCGGCTGGAGTTTTTCCAGCCAGGATCCGGCGGTAACGCAAGATCCGGCAACCTTCACCTTTTCGGCCTCCGCCGACTCCGTTCCGGATGGCGGCGCGACGGTGGTACTGCTGGGCATAGCCCTTTCGGGCATGGCGGTTCTGAAGCGCAAGCTGACCGCCTGATTCAAAAGCAACAGTCAACAAACAGGGGTGGGATTAATTTCCCATCCCTGTATATTTTGGATTTCCATTTCGTTTAGTTCCTGATCCCGGACCGGGTCCGGACTCATTCAATGACGGCCCGGTCTTCCATGAACATCCGGTAGGAAAAGACCCCATAGCAGTGGTTCTCTTTCCGGCTTAGGATTGAAACATGGTACAACCACAACATGATAACAACGGAGGCACTATATGTCACTAATCTCTCTCATCGTCACACTAATCGTCATCGGCGTGCTGCTCTGGCTGGTCAACACCTATATACCGATGGACGGAAAGATTAAGAAGATTCTCAACATTGTGGTGGTGATCTGCGTAGTGATGTGGCTCCTGTTTGCCTTCGGCATCATCAGCCATTCAGGCGACATCCGGGTGCCACAGATACGGTGACCGGCCGCAACAAACCCGACAAACATATGCTTTCCGCCCTTGCGCAACAAAGGTACGGCAGCACGGGAGTTAAAAGAATCGGTGGACGGTTCCATGCTGAATCGGCCATGGGAGTCATGGAATCCACCCGGGCACTGGGGGTGGTTGGTCAGCGTGGCGTCGGAGGGTTGGGGACGGCAGAGAAACTGTCACGACAGAATTTACCGCCAAACGATGACCGAGGTCGGTTCCTCCGACTGGTGGTTTGCCTGCCGCCACCGCCGGTTCCTCCGGCGGCGCGGCAGGTTTGTATATATGATGGCTCATTTTGAAACGACCGGCAACCGAACGCCAGCCTGTCCAACGGGAGCCCGGCGAACCCGGTATCAGGCGTTTTCGTGGTGGGTACTGATGAATTTTTCGATGTGGGAGCCGGCCCGTTTCCGGAGGGTTAATCGCGGATGGCGCGCCAGACTGATGGACCTAGAAATATGAAGGCAAAAGTATTTGAAGTGATACTGCACAAGCTGCCCTCAGGCAAGTCGCCCGCGAGCGAATTGGAGGCACAACTCAACGGCTTTCTGAGGCAATGGCCCGACATACATGTGGTGGCGACACATATGAACACCATCGTGGCACCGGCGGAACCGAACGCCATGCCCAGTTCGGAAGAGTCGGCCATCATCATTTTCTGCACCGTATTTTACACGGAATAGAACGCCAAGGACTGGGCAGGGAATATTCAAAGGGGGAAAAACATCATCATGAGCAGCAACATCACAAATGGCGACACACCCGGCAGCGAAACGCCCACCGAGCGGGCGCTCCGCGCCTCCGAATTAAGCTACCGCCGGCTATTTGAAGCGGCGCAGGACGGCATCTTGATTTTGGACGTGGATACGGGCCAAATCACCGATGTAAATCCTTTCCTGGTCAAACTGCTGGGGTATTCCCACAGCGAGATGGTCGGCAAAACGGTGGGCGAGTTGAGTCCGTTCAAGGATATTGTTTCCAACCAGGCCATGCTGGAGCGATTGCAAAAGGACGGCTATGTCCGTTATCACGATCTGCCGCTCAAAACGAAGGACCGTCAGCACATCGCCGTGGAATTTGTCAGCAATGTGTATCAGGCCGGCGAGAAACGCGTGATTCAATGCAACATCCGCGACATCACCGAACGGAAACGGACGGAGGAATCCCATGCCCGGCTGGCCACCGCCGTAGAGCAGGCCGCCGAGACCATCGTGATCACCGACACGCAAGGCGCGATTCTCTATGCAAACCCGTCGTTTGCGAAGACCACCGGCTACACCGTTGCGGAAGCCATCGGCCAGAATCCCCGCCTGCTCAAGAGCGGCAAACAGGATGCGGAGTTTTATCGCCGGATGTGGCATACCCTCCTACGCGGGGAAACCTGGAGCGGCCATTTCATCAACAAACGCAAGGACGGCACACTTTACGACGAGGACGCCACGATCTCGCCGGTGCGGGATGCCGGCGGCGCCATTTTTAACTATGTGGCCGTCAAACGGGACGTGACGCGGGAAATGAAGCTCGAAGCCGGGATCAATCAGGCGCAAAAGATGGAGTCCATCGGCCAACTCGCGGGCGGCATCGCGCATGATTTTAACAACATCCTTTCCTGCATCGTGGGCTATCTCCATCTGGCCAAAGGGGAGACGCAGAATAATCCAGTGGTGCTGGGATATCTGGAGCAAATCACGAAAGCCACCAACCGGGCGACGGATCTGGTCCACCAGATTCTGACCTTCAGCCGCCAAAACAAACCCGAACGCGAACCGATCAAATTGAACCATGTGGTATTGGAGGCGTTAAAGTTATTGCGGGCCAGCGTGCCGGCCACCATCCGCATCATCACCGAATTGACCGAGACGCCCACGGTGCTGGCCAACGCCTCGGCCATCCATCAGGTGATCATGAATCTCGGCACCAACGCCTGGCACGCCATGCGCGACCAGCCGGGAACGCTCAAAGTAGAAATGAACGTCATGGAAACAGAGGTTGATTTCGTCAGAACCCGTCCCGACCTGCATCTCGGGCGCTATGTGCGGCTGTCATTCACCGACACGGGCTGCGGCATGGATCGCGCCACGTTAGATCATGTATTCGAGCCGTTTTTCACCACCAAAGCGGTGGGCGAAGGCACCGGCTTGGGACTGGCGGTAGTGCATGGCATCATGAAAAACCATGACGGCGCCATTTCCGTCTACAGCCATCCGGGCGAAGGCACCACATTCCATTTATATTTCCCGGCGTATGAAGCCGGGCCGATTGAGCCCACCACCGAAATCAAACCCATTCCGCGCGGCCAGGGCGAACGCATCTTGTTCGTGGACGACGAAGAGGCGCTGGCCAGCCTGGGCCGGCAGCTGCTTGACCGGCTGGGTTACCAAGTGACCATGACCACCAGCGTGCTGGAGGCGGTCGCCATCGTTCAAGCTCAAGCGAAACCGTTTGATCTGGTCATCACCGATCTGGCCATGCCGATCATGGACGGCGTCAAATTCGGCGGGCAGTTGCTGCAAATGCAGCCAAACCTGCCCATCATCCTGACGACTGGCTTTAGCGGCTTAATGAACGCCGAGAAAATCCGGGGGCTGGGCTTCCGGGAACTATTGACCAAGCCCGTCACAGCCCGGGTGCTGGGCGAAACCGTACACCGCGTGCTGCACCCGCCCGCGACAGTGGGGTGAAGACCCCATGGCGAACCCACCGCTGACCGGCCTATGCTCACCCATGAAACACCATCAGCCTCCCCGAGATCAAAACCAAAAACCGGCCGCGCTCCCGCGGCCGACAGCGGGGACGATTTCCAATCCACCGGATATTACTTTTTCGCCCTCACCGGACGAAGTGGCAAGACGGGCCTACTTCAGCTATGAGAACCAAGGTTCGCGGCCCGGCCATGATGTCCAACATTGGCTGGCGGCGGAGGCGGAAATGATCGCCGAACGGAATCTCACACGCGTTCATGGTTTTCACAACCGGTCATAATAAAATTCACGACAACCAGCCAACATCAAAAACATCACAAAGATATGAAAACCATGAATGCCCCCGGCGCGGAATCACCCAGAATGTATGAAACCGAAAACGACATCTCCAAAGACCGCCGGATCCAGCTGAACGCGCTGATGAATCAACGGCTCGCGTCCGCCGTGGATTTGCAGCTGCAGATGAAGCAGGCGCATTGGAACGTGAAGGGACCGAGCTTCATCGGCCTGCACGAGCTTTTCGACAAGGTGGCCGAAGCGGTGGAAGGCTACGTGGACCAGATTGCCGAACGCATTGTGCAACTCGGCGGCGTGGCAGAAGGGACGGTGCGCAGGGCGGCGGCGGGCACGCGGCTCGCGGAATATTCGCCGGAGATTGCCGATGGCCTGGCGCATGTCGAAGGCGTGGCCCGCGCGCTGGCCACCTTCGGCCAGGAAGCCCGCAACACGATCAATGAGGCGGACGAACTGGACGATGCGGATACGGCGGATATGTTCACCGAAATTTCACGCGGCATTGACAAATGGCTGTGGTTTGTAGAAGCCCACTCCCAATCACCCAAATAAACCTATGAAAACCCGGTTTGCCCTGATCGCCATCGGCAGTTCGCTGTTGCTTGGCACAACCCCTTTGCCGGCGCAGAATACCGGCACCAATTCGCTGCCGCTCAACCAGACGGTGAAATACCAGTTGGCTTTGGAAAATGACCGGACGCTGGGCGAACTCGCCCTGCTGCCCCCCGGCCTCAAGGAGAAGCTGCAGCTCACAGACGAGCAGCGGGGCGAATTGAAGCCCATCGAGGATGACTTCGCCAAGACCAGCCGGGAATACCAGGCCGCCAACCAACCCCGGATTGATGCCGCGCAGGAGGCGAACCGGCAGGCGCGCGCCTCAAAGGACGCGGCAAAAATTCAGGCGGCGCGCAAGCAGCTGCAACAGGTCTGGGCCGGTCTCCAGCCCTACCGGGATTCAGCAGTCAAACGGATCAAGCCGCTGATGACGCCGGAACAAATCGCAATTCTGGAAGACGAAAAAAACCAATGGCATGAAAGTCACACGACGGAAGCGCATGATCCATCGGCAAATTGACCGAAACCAAAAAATATCCGCAACCATCCCGCCAACCCGCGACCCGCCATAATATGAAAACACCCAGCACCGAATTCGCGGCCCTCGCGCGCACACCGGTTTTCCCGAAAACCCTGCACCAATTCCGGCCTAATCCCAAAGCCGCCCCCCGACCCAAACCGGCAAAACGGGACAACATTTTCTCCAAATCCCGGGACTCGCGCGAGGATCGCGGCACGCGCGAAATGAAGTCGACGCACACCGCGCAAACTTTTCCACACCCGCGTTAAGCACCAGCCATGAATGCGAACCCATTGAAGCAAGGCGGGTTGACCGAACATTCCGCCGGCCTCGGCACGGTGACCCGCAAAATGGTGCGGGAACGGGTGATTGAACTGGCGGCCATCAACAGCCGGGCCGCGCAGGACGTGTCGAAATCCGATTGGGAACAGGCCAAACGGGAATTGACCGGCGGCCCGGAACCGGAATCAACAGAGGCGCGGCTGGAATCCACACCGGAATCAGAGCGCTGGGATCCGGTACCCGGATCGGCCGGACTCAAAGCGCCGACAGCACCCGGCGAGGATGAGGACGACGAAAGCCGGAGCGACGATCAGAGGCTGGCCGAAGAAGGTCTCGCCGGAGCGGAGCATGATCAGATGCGGCAAGCCGCACTGAACCGAAGCGACACTAATCAAACGTCCGGCTCAAGGCCGGAAAGGCGGGCAAATTGAAACACCAACCGCGCCGAACGGTTTCCGGCTGGGCCGGCACGTTGCTGGCGTTGGGATTCACGCTGTTCGCCAACGCGCAAGGGCCAACCCCCACTCCCACAATTCCGCCACCAGCAGAAACCGTGGTTCTCCCCGAATCCGTACCCGACCCCATCGAACCATTCAACCGGGTGATGTGGTCGTTCAACAAGGGACTGATGACCGACGTCATCAAACCGACGAGCCGGGTTTACCGGCTGGCCGTCGCGAAACCAATACGCACCGGCATCGGAAACATCGGCAAAAACCTCACTTATCCGGGGCGGCTGATCAACAATCTGCTCCAGGGGAAGTGGGCCGGTGCGCGGGACGAATCCTACCGGTTTGCCTGCAACACCACGGCCGGGGTGGCCGGTTTTTTCGACGTGGGAACCAAATGGAACATTCCGAAATCCGACGCGGATTTCGGCCAGACGTTCGGCCAGTGGGGCTGGCAGCCGGCATGTTTCATCATGCTGCCGATATTCGGACCCAGCAACGAGCGCGACACCGTGGGCCTGGCCGCCGATACCGCCGCCAATCCGCTGCTCTATATCGCGCCCTACGACTTCGATGCGAACAATCCACTGACTTATCTCGGCCCTTACACCTATTTCAGTTACGCTGTCACCTATAACGATCTGGCAGATTCGGTGGGTGAATATGTGCGCTTCAGCCAAGCCGAAATGGACCCGTATTCCGAGATCCAGTACGCCTGGACGTTCGCGCGCGCAAACCGGGTCGCGGACTTCCAAGTGAAGGGCAAAGCGGACGAGGCGTCGCTGGAAACACTCGAATCGGTCTTCTTCACCTATAAAGACATGGAATTCCCGGGAAGAGGCAAAACCCGGTCAGTGCGGATCCCGGCGACGGGAAAAGAGCTGAAATTCACATTCTGGCTGCAGCCGGGATCGGCAAACGTGGTATATATCATACCCGGTCTGGGCGGGCACCGCCTGGCCCAGCCTTCCCTGGCGCTGGCCGAGCTGGTGTTTAAAAACGGCTTCTCCGCCGTGGTCGTCAGCAGTCCGTTCAACTCCGAGTTCATGGAGCATGCCTCGACGGCGGCGCTACCGGCGTACCTGCCGGTGGATGGGCATGACCTGCACGTTGCGCTCACCGAGATCGATCACCGCCTCCATATGCTTTATCCCGACAGGCTGGGCAACAAGGCGTTGATGGGGTATTCCATGGGGGCACTTGAGTCCTTGTTCATCGCGGCCACCGGCCCGACGAACCGGCCGCCGGCCGACCCCGGCGTGACCAATCATCTGCCGCTGATCCAATTTGACCGCTACGTGGCCATCAACACCCCGGTCCGGTTGCTCCACGGGATATCCAAGCTGGACGAATTTTACCGGGCGCCCCTGGACTGGCCGGCGGCAGTACGGACCGACAACCTCGAAAACACTTTCCTGAAAGTGGCCGCCTTGAGCAAGGGCACGCTCACGCCGCAAACCACCCTGCCCTTCGACGCCATTGAGTCCAAGTTTCTGATCGGTTTGAATTTTCGCCTAATCCTGCGCGATATCATATACAGCAGCCAGCGACGTAACAACCAGGGCGTCCTGCACCAGGCGATTCATAATTTCCGGCGCGAACCGTTGTATCAGGAAATCCTGCAATATTCCTACCGTGATTACTATGACAAGTTTTCCATTCCCTATTATTCGGCTCGGGGCCTGACCGCGCCGACGGCGGGCACGATGGAAAAAGCCGGCGACCTGCGGACTTATGAAACCGGCCTGCGCGCCAATCCCGACATCCGCGTCATCGTGAACGAAAACGATTTTCTGCTGGAGGACGCCGATCTGGCCTGGCTCCACGACACCTTCACCCCGGAACATCTGACCGTTTTCAAAAAAGGCGGTCACCTGGGAAATCTTTTCAACCCGGCAGTGCAAAAAACCATCCTCGCGGCGCTTACGCCGATGCGGCCACCGGAAGTCAAAGCCTCACAATGAGCGAACCGGCTCGCGCCATAGCGGCAATTGCGGCCAAAGCTCCATTCAAGCATATGCGCGGGATGGCCGCACCCGCACTGCCAGCAAAAATTCCATCCGCTATGGGGTATTCACCCCATATGCCGGCCGAGGCTTTTGCATAATATTCAAGCCGAACAACTATTCAACCAACCTTAATGAAAAACAACGGTTCCAAATCCTCCGCGAAAAAAAAGCTTTTGCCCAAGTGCCCCACCGGCATTCAGGGGCTTGATGAAATCACCAGCGGCGGCTTGCCGCGCGGGCGGCCCACGCTCGTGTGCGGCGGCGCGGGTTGCGGTAAGACATTGCTCGCGGCGGAATTTCTCGTGCGCGGGGCGGTGCAGTTCGACGAACCGGGCGTGCTAATGGCCTTCGAAGAAACGGAAAAGGAACTGACCGCCAACGTGGCGTCGCTCGGCTTTGATCTGGAAGGATTGGTTCGGCGCAAGAAAATCGTAGTTGATTATGTCCACATCGAACGCAGCGAAGTCCAGGAGAGCGGCGAGTATGATCTGGAAGGCTTGTTCGTCCGGCTCGGCCACGCGATTGATTCCATCGGGGCCAAGCGCGTGGTGCTGGACACGCTGGAAGTGTTGTTCGCCAGCCTGCCGAACGAAGCGATCCTGCGCAGCGAACTGCGCCGGCTCTTCCGCTGGCTCAAGGAAAAAGGCGTGACCGCCGTCATCACCGCCGAGCGCGGGCGCGAATCACTGACGCGGCACGGCCTGGAGGAATACGTTTCCGACTGCGTCATCCTGCTGGATCACCGAGTCAACGACCAAATCGCCACGCGACACCTGCGCGTGGTGAAATATCGCGGCGCGCTGCACGGCACCAATGAATTTCCATTTCTCATCGGCAACGATGGCATCAGCGTGCTGCCGATCACGTCATTGTCGCTCAACCACAAGGTTTCGGGCGAGCGGATTGCCACCGGCATTCCCCGGCTCGACGCGATGCTCGGCGGCAAAGGGTTTTTCCGCGGCAGCAGCATTTTGCTCACGGGCACACCCGGCACCGGCAAGACGATTGTCTCCGCCAACTTTGCCCAAGCCGCCGCCCGGCGCGGCGAGCGCGTGCTGTTTTTCTCGTTCGAGGAATCGCCCGACCAGATCATCCGCAACATGCACTCCATCGGGCTGCGGCTGGAGCCGCTGGTCAAAAAGGGGCTGCTGCGGTTCCACTCGGCGCGGCCTTCGCTCTACGGCCTCGAAATGCATCTGGCGACAATGTTCAAGGAGATCGCCACGTTCAACCCCCAGGTTGTCATCATTGACCCGATCACCAGCCTGATGGACTCCGGCACGAACTCTGAAAACAAGGGCATGATCACGCGGCTGATTGACCATCTGAAAGGTGGACAAATCACTTCGCTCTTCACCAGTCTGACGCAGGGCGGTCACGCGCTGCAGCAAAGCGAAGCCGCCATGTCCTCGCTCATGGATTCCTGGTTGCTGTTGCAGGACTTCGAAGGCAACGGCGAACGCAACCGGGTGCTTTACGTGCTTAAGGCGCGCGGCATGGCGCACTCGAACCAGATCCGCGAGTTCCTGATTTCGGACCGGGGCATTGATTTGGTGGATGCCTACATTGGGCCGAGCGGCGTGTTGACCGGTTCCGCCCGCGCCGCGCAAGGCGCGCTCGAAAAAGCCGCCGTGCTGGCCGGTCAGCAGGAAGCCGCCCGGCTCAAGCGCGAAGTGGAGCGCAAACGCGCGGCGATCGAACGGCAGATCAGCGGGCTGCGATCCGACTACGAAGGCGAATCAGCGGAACTGCGGCGCATCGCGGAACAGGTCGGGACCAGCACGCTAATGCTCACCACCGAGCGGACCGCTTCCGGTATTTTGCGCCAGGCGGATGCCAAGGTCGTCGTCCACGCCCGCAGCCGCGCCAAAAATGGAAAGGAAAATCCATGAAAACCAAAACGGTGAAACCCCGCGCCGCCGCCAAGCCTCACCGGATCACCAAACTCTGGCAACTGCGCCTTTATGTGATGGACACGACACCCAAATCGCAGACGGCTTTGGCGAACCTGAAACAGTTTTGCGAAACCCACCTCAAGGGAATCTATCGCATCACGGTGATTGATCTGCTGAAGCAGCCCCAACTGGCCAAAGGCGACCAGATCCTGGCCATTCCCACCGTGGTGCGCCAGTTGCCGAAGCCCGTGCGCACAATCATCGGCAACCTTTCGGATATTGAACACCTGCTGGTCGGCCTGGATTTGCGCCCGGCTGTTTAACCGCGATGAAATCCGTGAAGCCTAAACCCACCCGCCGTGCCGCGCCGCCCTTGGAAAAGTCCCGTTCCACCCGGCCGGCAAAGAAATACGTCCTGCGCCTGTTCGTGGCGGGGGCCACGAACCGGTCGCGCCATGCCATCCTGCGCGTGCAAGAACTGTGCAACGCCGAACTGAAGGATATTTGCGACCTGGAAGTGTTTGACATCTACCAGCAGCCCGCTTTGGCGCGCGCCAACCAGATCGTCGCGACCCCGACGCTCATTGTGGAATTTCCCCCGCCGCTGCGCCGGTTCATCGGCAACCTGGCGAACATCACCGGCCTGTTCGTCGAACTAGACCTGGCCAAGAAGGTCAAGATCACCGTGTGAAAACGGCCCGCCAGGAAAAACCCGCCCGCGCCACCGCCAGCAAACCCGCCAGGCTCCGCGCCCGGCTGGCCGTAGCGGAGGCCACACTCCGCGCCATCCGCAGCGGCGAGGTGGATTCGGTGATGGTCGCGGGCAAGGAAGGCTCGCAAGTGTTCACGCTGGACGGGGCCGAACACGCCTACCGCGTGCTGATCGAATCCATGAACGAAGGCGCGCTGATGCTGACGCCAAACAAAACGATCCTTTACGCCAACCAATGTTTTGCCCGCATGGTCGGGTGCCCGCTGGAGCAGGTCATCGGCAGTTCGCTGCGCCGCTTTCTTTCCGCCGCCGACCGGGCGGTGCTCCGGCCGCTGCTGAAACGGGCCGACCAATCCGGCTCCAAAATCCAGATGCGGCTCGATACCGGCGGCGGTTCATCCGTGCCGGTGCAAATCTCCATTCGTTTGCTGGCCAAGGAAGGTTTCCGCCGCACCGCCATCGGCATGGTGGTGACCGACATGACGGAAGCCCGGCGGATTGAGGAACTGCTCCGGTCCCTGACGCAACGGGTGGTGCAGGCGCAGGAAGCCGAACGCGGTCGCGTGGCCATCGAATTGCACGACCACATCACCCAGTTGCTCTGCGCCGTACTCGTTCGCAGCCAGACGCTGGCGGACAAACTCCCGGCGCGCGAGGAACCGCTGAAGCGGGAGGCCATAAAACTGCGCGAACTGCTCGGCCACGCGGCCGAAGAAGTGGAGCGCATCTCGGGCAACCTGCGGCCCGGCCTACTGGAACATCTTGGACTGGCCACGGTCCTGCACAACACCGTCGCCGAATTTGCGAAGCGGACGGGAGTGGCGGTCAAGCTGGCCGGAGCGGCGCTGCCCGCGCGGTTGCCCGCCGAGATGGAATTGACGTTTTACCGCATTCTGCAGGAAGCCTTGAAAAACATAGAGCAGCACGCCCGCGCCGGCCACGTTTCGGTGGGCCTGACCAAGCCCGGCAACCTCATGCAACTGGCCATCAAGGACGATGGCATCGGCTTCAACCCAAAAGAACAAACCGCCCGGCAAAACGGCAAGCTCGGCCTGGGCTTGATCGGCCTGCGTGAGCGGGTGGCCTATCTGGACGGCACCCTGATCGTCAAATCCGCGCCAGGCAAAGGCACGACCATCCAAGCGCAAATTCCACTAATTGATGTCCCTCGCGGGGGGGGGGGCAGAAGAAACAGTTCTAATCGTACGCACTAGCATCAAACCTTGAGCGGTTTTCCTCCCGCGCAACGGCGGGCCGGTTCCGGCCAGTAGGGTAACACCCCATGGAGAATTCCCCGCCCAGCGCGTAGCGTTTTCCAGAAAGAAATTCAAATATGAAAATACTATTGTTGATCACCGGCCTATTTGCCCTCCTCACCACCACGGGTTGCCTGGTATCCGAAGGCGAGTGGCATGGGCATTCCCGCGCACACGGGAGATTTGAACGTCATGACGAAGTCATTGTCGGCCCGCCCGTGGTTGAAGTGCGCGTTCCGGTGGTCGAAGTGCGTCCGCCAGCCATCATCGTCCGGTAGTCCGAGGCGGGTTACGCCTGACGATTTGAAATGATCCGCCACCGGATTCCACTGTTCGCCAAATTAGCCGGCACGGCCTTTCTGGCCGTGCTGGTGCCGGTTTATTGGCACACCTACGGGCCGTCCAATTTCTTATGGTTCTGCGATGCCGCGCTCCTGCTCACAGTGGCCGGCATGTGGCGGGAGAGCGCGCTGGTCATCAGCATGTGCGCGGTGGGCATTCTGCTACCACAATGCCTCTGGCTCGCCGACTTCGGCAGCCGCCTGCTGGGGTTTCATCTGCTCGGCCTGACCGATTATATGTTTGATCGCCGCCTGTCCTTATTCACGCGCGGTCTTTCGCTTTTTCATGGGTGGCTGCCGCTGCTGCTCCTTTGGCTGCTGTCCCGGCTGGGCTATGACAAGCGAGGTCTGCCGGGCTGGACCGGCCTGGCCACAGGATTGGGATTGGCTGGTTATTTATTCACTCCGCCGGCCGGGTTTCATCCGGCCGATCCCAACCTCCCCATCAACCTAAATTATCTTTACGGATTCAACGACCAGCAGCCGCAACACTGGATCAACCAAAACATCTATGTGATGCTGTGGCTAGGTGGGCTGTGGCTCGTCGCCTTTTTTCCAACCCACTTGCTTTTAAGTAAACTCTTCGCCGCCCCCCGGGCGCCGGCCGACAGCGCCCAGGCCGATAATGGAACGCTACCGGGTAGGGTAACACCCCATAGCCACGGCCCCGCGGCGCAGGCATCATCACCAATGAAATGAGACACTTTCAAAATCTAACAACAGTTCACCTCCACATCATCCGCCCAACATGAAACATAATCACAACCACGACAACACACCCAACCCGCAGCTAGTGCCGGTGCGCTTTGAATTCACGCATCCGACCGCCAAGGCGGTCTGCCTTGCCGGAACCTTCAATCAATGGCAGCCCGAGGCCAAAACCCTGCATTCCTCCGGCGCCGGCAACTGGTGGAAAGAGACCAGGCTCGCGCCGGGCACTTATGAATACTGCCTGGTAGTGGATGGCCAGTGGATGCCCGACCCGCGCGCGCGGGAATCCGTGCCGAATCCGTTTGGCGGAACCAACTCAATCCTGACAGTGGCGAGTTCACCGGCGGCGGCGCATCTGGCCGACGCGGAAAAGCTCCCGCTCAAAAACGAAAACAAACCGAAAGCAAAACAATCATGAACCAAGAAACACAAGCAATCAGCAATGACATCGGACAACTGGCCGAAGACGCCCGCGCGTTGATGGCCGCCACCGCCGACGTGGCCGGCGAAAAAGTCGGCGCCGCCCGCAAGCGGCTCGCCGCCGCACTGGACCGGGCCAAGGAAATCGGCGGCTGTGTCCGCGACAAGGCGGTCGCCGGGGCGAAAGCAACCGACCAAGCCGTGCGCGAACATCCGTATCAGGCCATCGCCATCGGCGTCGGCGTCGGGGCGGTGCTCGGCTTCCTGATCGCCCGCCGCTGCTCCCGCAACTGCGATTGAGCACAACATGGCAAACTCCACCGCCACCTACGGGCAACTGGCCACGACCTCCAAAAGAATGGTGCGCCGGCTGGCGACCATCGGGGAAAACCGGCTGGAATTGCTGGCGGTGGAAGTGCAGGAGGAGCGCGAGCGCATCCTGCGCGCCTTCCTGCTGGCGCTCGGAGTGGCGACCTTCGGCCTGCTCGCCGGCCTGACGCTCACAGCGCTCATCGCCGTGTGGCTGTGGGCCTGGTCGCCCGCCGCGGTGCTGCTGATCCTGACGGGCCTTTACGCCGCCGCCGGGATTTTTCTTTACCGGCGGCTCCTCGGCGTGATGCGCAACTGGCAGACGCTGTCCGCCTCACTCGAACAACTCCGCAAGGATCGCGAATGTCTGGAAAAAATTCTCGCCTGAACCCGCCTGCGTGGCCGACACCTTTACCATGACCCAACCACAAACACTCCGGCGCGGCGAAGGCCCGCTCGCCTCGAGAAAACAGTTATTGATCGCGGAGAGCGAACTCAACCGCGCGCAACTGGCCCGGGAATGGCAGACGCTGGCGGGCGAAGCCCGCGCGCTCGCCGACCAGGCGAAAACCATCCGTTCCATGGCGTCCGCGACAGCCACGCTCGTGGCCGGACTCGCGTCCGGCAGACACAAAAGCACCACGCCGGATGCCCAAAAGTCATCCTGGTGGCAGACGCTGGCCCAGGGTGCGGGACTAATTTCCACCTTCTGGCAATGGTTCCGCAAGCCGCCGGCCCAGCCAAAAGACCCCTAGGGCGTGTTAACACTAAAGCGTAAGGCTTCAATAATGAGCGCGAAGACAATGAAGCCGATAAAG
>CAIXBQ010000114.1 GCA_903917705.1 uncultured Verrucomicrobia subdivision 3 bacterium
GCGGAAATTGGCCTGCCATTTGCAGTGTATGTGCCGCCGGCCAAAGACCTGCGCGAATTCGTCCGCCTCGGCGGCACGCGGGCGATGATCGAGAACACCCTGAAAGGAACGATATGGCGAAATGGATAAAAGTTGAGACGCACACGCCCGACAAAACCGAAATCCGGCAGATCGCCCGGCTGTGCCATTGCAGCAAAGCGGAGGCGTTTCTGGCCTTCTTCCGCGTGTTCGTCTGGCTGGACGAGCAAACCGAGAACGGGCAGGTGAATTTTTTCACGCCGGACGACGCCGATGAAATCGGCGGGCTGCCCGGCCTGGGCGACGCGCTGGAAACCGTTCGCTGGATCACCTTCAGCCCCGGCGGCGCGGTCGTGGCGAATTGGGAACGGCATAACGGCAAGTCGGCCAAGCGTCGCTGTCTCGACGCCGAGCGCAAACGGAATGTCCGCAAGCAAAGCGGACAAACTGCGGACTAGATAAGAGAAGATTAGATAAGAGGAGAATCCTCCCATAGGTAACAAGGTATTAAGGATACAAGTATATGAGTATAGAAGGATATGAGGTAACAAGCCGGCAGTGCCGGTTCCCAATCATGCCGGACACCCGGCAGGGTCGGTTGCTCCGGTTTCTGTTTCAACCACCCAAGCTGGGGCCGGTGCCCCCGACATGGGTGGCGACGGACTTTGCCGGCTTGCTGTTCTTCAACCGGTTTGCCGCGCGGCTGGCGAAGTCGCCGCCGGACTTGGTCACGCACCTCGGCATGGTCCGGGCCAATGCTTACTTTGATGCCGGCTGCCCGCTGGAGTTGTGCGACCACGCCGCCGCGCGTGATGTCTGGCGGGTGATTCATCACGAAACACTTTGCAGTGAGCCACCATCAACCAAGGAACTTTATGCCTGAGCTATACGAACAGCAAAACCGGGAGCACAACAAGGCTTTCGCGGCTTTCAAAACCTACCTTGAACTTGGCGCGCAGCGTTCGCTGGCGACCGTGGCCGAAAAGCACGGCAAGTCGAAGACCATGATCGAACGTTGGTCCCGCCGGTTTGACTGGCCGGCCCGTGTGCAGGCTCACGCCGCACACCTGGCACTGGTCGAGCGGCAGGCCATTGAGGGTCTGGCGCTGGAAAAAGCCATCGAGTGGGACAAGGTCCATGAGGCGGTGAAAATCGCCGAATGGCAGCGCCACAAGAAGCTGATTGCCTTGGCCGACGAGATGCTATCCCGCTGGGAAAAGAACAAGGCGAAGTGCGGCACCTTGGAGGGCATCGCTCGCGTGCTGGAACTGGCGACCAAGCTGGCCCGTCTCGCCGCCGGGATGCCGACCGAAGTCAAAGAGGTCAACACGACCATGAAGGCCACGATTGATGTGGATTGGGAAATTGCCATCCGCAAAGCCTACGGCCAGGTGGCACCGGCCACCGTGACGGTCGAGCCGAAAACCGAAACCATTGTAGATGCTGAGGAGATCAAACCATGAACGAACGAGATATTTTTCTGAACGCCGCGATTGCGTCGGGCTGTCCCGAGGATCAGACCCGCAACTTTGTCGCCGCCAAACTCTGGCTGCAGGAGCGGCAACTGGCTGCCAGTGCCGCCGCCCGGCTGTGTGATAAACCAGACGGGCCGACAGCCATCGGTTACGGCGGCGCCCGTGGCGGTGGCAAATCGCACTGGATGCTGGCGCAGGTGGGTGCCGACGACTGCCAGCGCGTTCCTGGAATCAAGGCCTTGTTGTTAAGGCGCGTCGGCAAATCAAATCTGGAGGCTTTTCAAGACCTACGGCAGCGTTTATTCAGCCGGTTGCCGCATGAGTTTTCGGCCTTCCGTGGTATCCTGACGTTTCCGAATGGCTCGCGAATTATCGCCGGACATTTCCTCAATGAGCGCGATATCGACGCATATTTGGGGCTGGAATATGACCTTATTTGTGTAGAGGAAAGTTCGCAATTAACGTGGCGCAAATTTCAGGATATTTCGACCTGTTGCCGTAGTTCAAAACCGAATTGGCGGCCTCGCATTTACACCACGACCAATCCGGGCGGCGTGGGTCACGGCTGGTATCGGTCGAAGTTCGTGCTGCCGATGTTGGAACGTCGTGAAACTGATACGCGGTTCATTCCCGCGCGGGTCGGCGACAACGCTTTCAATAATCCGGAATACCGCCGGATTCTGGAAGGGCTCACCGGCTGGCAAAAGCGTGCCTGGCTGGATGGCGATTGGGATATTGCCGCCGGCCAGTATTTCACCCAATTTCGTCGAGATATTCATGTTCTAAATGATTTCGATGATGCGAGATCTGTGGAGTTTTTTGCCGCCCTCGACTACGGCCATGTGCATTACACCGTTTGCCTGCTGGGGTGCCGCGATGGTGATGGGAACACCTTCATCGTCGATGAACACGCCGAACGGCTCTGGCTGCCGCAACGCCATGCCGCCGCCATCAAGGCGATGCTTGGCCGGCACACGATCGGCGGGCGGAAGCTGGAGGTCAGCGACCTGAAACGGTTCGTGGCCGGTGCCGACGTTTTCAGTCGGCAAAGCGATGGAACCACCATCGCCGCGCAGTATGCCAAACACGGGATCAACCTCCGCGTAGCGAATACGGACCGGGTCAACGGTTGGGCAGAAGTTATGCAAGGGTTAGGTGATGTCGAGGGAGGCGTGCGGCCAACCTTGTTTTTTCACAAACGTTGTGCCCGTTTGATCGAGACGCTCCCCGTGCTCCAGCACGATCCCTCACGCCCAGAGGATGTGCTCAAGGTTGACACGGACGAGGAAGGCGTCGGCGGCGACGATTGCGCCGACTGCCTGCGGTATGCGGTGGCGACAAAGTCGCGGACGATCACGCAGCGGAAATTGCGGGGATTCTGACGGCGAGCCAGTTTTAACTCTAAAAGCGACGGTGTGGTTACGCGGTCGGCTGCCGCAACACATGGGGGCATGGTGATAGCTGTCCGGCGCATGAGGACAGAAGCCGTCCGCCATTGGCGGACAAAAGCGAAGCGTGCGGTGGCTGGCGTGAGACAGCCACAAAAGCGGCCGGTGGCCGCGTGAGTGTGGAACACAAGAGCGCGTCTGTCGCGCGTGCGTCCGAGCTATTAGCGAGGACAGA
>CAIXBQ010000115.1 GCA_903917705.1 uncultured Verrucomicrobia subdivision 3 bacterium
CGCCGATCTGCACGCGCGCAACCAAAAACAACATGGCTCCTGGGTCTTGACCCTGATGAAACCCGCCCCCCAAGCCGGTTAACAACTCCTATGAAAAAATCATTTGCAAGTCAGAGAACAACTTTCCGCTTTCCGCTTTGCCCTGGCGCTTTTGTCTTTGCTGCCCTCTGCCCTCTGCCCCCCCTTCGCGGTCATCGCGCGACCCTGTGTCCCTCATCCGTGTTTCATCTGTGCCCATCTGTGGCTTCAATGCTTGGCGCCGGATTGGCGCCGGAAAACTCAGGCCAGCAGTTCCTGGATCTCCTCCCAGTTCAGCGCCGCGGCAAATTCCTCCTCGCCGCTGAGGGTGGCCTGGATGACCGCGCGCTTGCGGTTTTGCAGGGCCAGGATCTTTTCCTCCACGGTGTCGCGGGTGATGAGCTTGTAGCTGGTCACGACCTTGGTCTGGCCGATCCGGTGGGCGCGGTCCGTCGCCTGGTCTTCCACCGCCGGATTCCACCAGGGATCGAAATGGATCACGGTATCCGCGCCGGTCAGGTTCAGGCCCACGCCGCCGGCTTTCAGGCTGATGAGGAATACGGGAATGTCGGTCCGGGTTTGAAACCGCTCCACCACGGCACCGCGATCCGTCGTCGATCCGTCGAGATAACAGTAATCGATGTTTTCGGCCGCAAGCTTCTCCTTCAGGAGCGTCAGCATGCCGACGAACTGGCTGAACACCAGCAGGCGGTGGCCGCCGTCGATCACCTCCTCCAGCAGTTCGCCGAACAGGTCCAGCTTGCCGGAGGCGTTCGCCGGATTCACGTTGTCCAGTTTCAGCAGCCGCAGATCGCAGCACACCTGCCGCAGCCGCAGCAGCGCGGTCAGCACCACCATGCGGCTCTTGGCGAGGCCTTGCGCGCCAACCGCTTCCAGCACTTCCTTGCGGCTGGCTTCGATGACCTGCTGGTAGACGCCCCGCTGGTCCGGGGTGAGTTCGCAGTAGGAGACCTGCTCGATTTTCGCCGGCAGATCCGCCGCCACGTCGCGTTTCAAACGGCGGAGCAGGAAGGGACGCAGCCGGCGCGTCAGTCGCGCCTGGGCTTCCGCGTTTTTTTCCTTCGCGATGGGCAGCTCGTAGCGCTCGCGGAAATCCTTGGCCGTGCCGAGATAGCCGGGCATGAGGAAGTCGAGGATGGACCACAGGTCGAGCACGGAGTTTTCCAACGGTGTGCCGGTCAGCACGATCCGGTGCTTCGCTCGCACCGCCTTCACCGCCTGCGCGTTTTGCGTCTGGCGGTTCTTGATGTGCTGCGCCTCGTCCAGCGCGACGGTGTCGAATTCCAGCCCGCGATATTTTTCTGCATCGCGCCGGATCAGCGCGTAGCTCGTCACCACGAGATCGCTGGCCGGGATCTGGTCGAATCGCGCGTGCCGGTCCGGCCCGTGCAGCGCGAGCACTTTCAGCGTGGGGGTGAATTTCCTCGCCTCGGCCACCCAGTTGAAAACCAGGCTCGTCGGGCAGACGATCAGGTGCGGACCCGTGGCCGCTGCGGTGACGGGGCTCGGCTCCATTTCCGCTTTCCGCATTCCGCTTTCCGCGGCTGTGTTTGCTGACCTCTGTTCCCCCTTGGTGTCTTGGTGGTTAATTTCCGGTTTCAGTTCATCAAGCTTGCCCGTGCGGCACGCACTTTCCGCTTTCCGCTTTCCGCTTTCCGCGGTTGTGGCGGGAGCCTCCTCTTGACGGGGGCGGCAGGTTTTCAGATACGCCAGCGTTTGCAGCGTCTTCCCCAGGCCCATTTCGTCGGCGAGAATGCCGCCGAACCCGTTCGCGCGCAGGAAGTGCAGCCACGCCACGCCCTGTTTCTGGTAGGGCCGCAGGACGGATTCCAGATCGCCGAGCGGCGGGCAGTCCAGCTTGGCCTCGCCGCTTTGCTTGGCCGCCCGGTCGCGCCAGGCCGTCGGGGCCTGAACCTTCCAATCAGCGTGCTGTCGCAGCGTGGCTTCCAGAAAGCCCGCCTGCCGGCTGTGGATGTGGTAACCGGCCGCGTTTTGCTGGGGGGCGCAATCGAGCAGCACCTCCTGCAGCTCCTCCACCGCGCCGGTGTCAATCACCGCCATCCGGCCATTCTTCAAGCGCAGATGATTCTGGCCGGACAGGATCAGCCGCTGAATGTCCGCCGCCGAAAAGGTTTCCCCGCCGCTCGCCGCAAACACCACGCCGAGATCGAACCATTGCACGCCGGACGGGGTGATCTGAAACTGGGGCTCAACGCGCTCCAGATTTTTCAGCGTGCGGTTTTCCAGCTGCTCATCCAGCGTCACGCGCCACTCGCGCTGCAGCTTCGGAAATTCGCGCGCGAGAAAATTCAGCACGGAATTCTGCCCGGTCAATTGCAGCTTTCCGCCGGGGTCCGGACCGGCAAACCCGCTGCGCTGCAGCCGGCCCAGCGCCGCTTGTTCGGCGGGATGATCGCGGGTGGAATAGCGCGTCGGCACCTCCGGGTCGGGCAGCCAGGGGATTTCATCGGCCGCGGTCACGCCGACGGTCATGATGCGGGTGCCGTAGGCGCATTGCAGCAGCCCGCTCAATTGCGTGAGTCCGCCCTTGAGCGCCAGCCGAAACCCCGGCGCCTGCGGTTCGAGCGAAAAATCCTCCAGCTTGAAGTTTGCCTCCAGCCCGCCCGCCGCCAATTGCGGCCAGTGCCGGCTCAGGAACGGCGGCACCTGGGCCCGGGTCACGCGCAGGGAGCCGCGCAGAACTCCGTTCAGTTCCGCCGGCAGGCCCAGCGGCTGCAGGGTGTGGTTCCGCCAGACCCAGTCGCCGATCATCGGCAGCGCCCCGGCTGGCTCCTTCAACGATAGGACGATTTCGCCATTCGACTCCAGCGTGGCGCGCAGCGGCAGGGCCAGCGGTGTGCGGGTGACCGTGGCCGCGGTGGCTTTCCCGAGCGTGATGCGGTCATGCTCCGCCAGTAGCGGCAGCAGCGCGGCGAAATCTTTCGCGTCCAGCTGGAGCAGGGCGGGCGTCTCCCCGTTCGTCAGGGTTTCGAGTTGCTCGATGACCGCCTGGTCCTGCGGCGGGAAGGTGAACGGCCGGCCCTTGGGCAGCGCATTCAGCGGACCGCGGCCGCCGGCCCAGCCGGCTTCCAGCACCAGCATTATCTTCCCGCGGGCCAGCGCCGGTTCCAGGTTGGGGGGGAGAATGATGAACAGTTCCGCTGGTTCGCCGGCCGCATCGCGCAGCAGCGACGAGGTTTTTTTAACGGGCCGGGCCGGGGCTGGCTGGGCCGGCGACGGGGCGGGGTCCGGCTTTTGTGATTTTAACCAATGCAGCCCGACCGCGACCCCGTGGGCGCAGATTTTCCCCCACTCGCGCGCCTCGCGGCAGTTGCAGAGATTTTCAATATCAATCGGGGTGGTGATGACCAGCGAGCCGCGAAAGGTCATCCCGTCGTTTTGGACCACGCCGCGCAGCAGCGGTGGCGCCCAATGGGAGCTGAGCACCTGGCCCTGCGCCAGGTAGGCGCGGGCCCGCTTCATCACGTCCCAGCCGGCGGCTTGGGCGAGCAGGGCTTCTGTGAGTTCAACGGACACCGCGACAGTATGCCCATGAGCGGCGCCGTTGAGAATTAAGATTCTTCCAACCTTTCTTCCCTCCGCCCTCCAGGTCCCCGGTCCATGGTCTGGCTGCGACGGGCTTGCCCTGTCGTCGGTAGGGACGGTCGCGCTGCGCCGTCCGGTCCGCGGTCTCATCCCTTGGTCCCGGTGGGGCGAGCGTCCCCGCGAGCCGGCCCTTAATTTGCAATTTGAAATTCGCGATTCGTAATTTTCTACCCTCTGACCCCTGTAGCAGCCGACGTAAGGAGGCTCAAACATTTCCGTCCCCGCCGCCTTTCGCCTTCCGCTTTTCTTTGGTGTTATTTTTCTTTGCTGACGACTGCCAACTGACTACTGACGGTCAAGTCCTGAAATAAATTTGTCACCTTGTCTTTGAGTTATGTTTGCTGGTGGGGTGTGGCAATCGGGGGGATTACGCGCTGGAAGATGGGCTGCCCCTGCGGGGGAACGGAGGC
>CAIXBQ010000116.1 GCA_903917705.1 uncultured Verrucomicrobia subdivision 3 bacterium
CACTATTTTACAGATTTTGAGCCTCACGCTTTTTGAGAAAATGCCAATTTTACAGGCTCTTGCTCAACTTCCACCCACTCCACAACCGCCAGATACTGTAAATTATCAATGTTTACTGGGATTTTAAACCGGACAGTAGTGACCCGGAATAATTGCCGCCGCCAAAGCCCGCGATCGTTGCGCCGGTGTCAGGCGCGGTGAAATTCACGTCGTTGACGGTCGCCGCCGTGCTGCTCCAGTCATAGGCAAAGACCAGCGTGCCGTTGGTGGCCACATCGGTGTCGCCCGCCGCCGTCGCCGCCGTGCTCCAAGTGTTGATGGCCACGGTGACGGAGGCCACGATGCTGGTGACCGAACCAAACTGGTTCGTCACCACCAAATCATAGTTGCCGGCATCGCCCGCTGCGGCTGCCGGTTTGAGGAAGGTCGCGTTCGTGGCGTTAGCAATGGGCGTGCCATTCAAGCGCCACTGATATGCCAGCGCGTTCGGCAGTGCCGCCACGCCGGCGTTCAAAACCAACGGCGTCCCGCCGGCGACGTTGCCCCCGACCGGTGGCACGGTGACCACCGGCTGGTCCGTGATGACGAACCCGGAGAGATACCCCGGATCGGTGACGGTCAAGGAGTCGCCCGTCATCGGGTCGGTGGCTGGATATATCCCGTAGGTGCCCGACCAGCCCCAGCCATAGTTAAACGTCCCCTTGGAAATGTAATGCAACGTATCGGTCGTCGTGCCATCCGAGATCGTCACGTCGTCCAGAGTCCCCGAATAGTTATACGCGCCCATGGCCTGCACCACGTAGCCGTTTGGAAACAGCGACGTCATGCTGGTCAGGCTCACCGCGGGATTCAGGAGGGTGCCGCAGAAGACATTCGCATCCTGGGGGTAGCCCAGATAATCGTCCATGGTTCCCCCCGGCGAAACGCCGGGGAAGGCAAACGTGTAATAGGAATAGGAGCTGCTCCAGGAAACGCCCACCGAGCCGCCCACCGTCATCGTGCCGCTGGGCGCGGTGTAGGACGCCATCGTCCAGCCGCTCGCCGGAATGCCGAAGGCGCTCGTGCTGACCGCCGGCGAATAGGTGCCATAGCCGTAATTCGCCTGGAAGTTGATGCCGATGCTCGTGCCCGCCTGCGCCTGACCGAGCATGAGCGCCGCGGCGGGAATCGCCAGCAGCGATTGTTTCAGATGTTTGGTGAACAGGGATCTTTTCATGGATTTGTTTGGTTTGGTTGCGAATAGAACTAGGACTGTCAGGGATTGATTTGAACTAAATCAAGGGTGTGAGTTTGACCGGTCGTTGCATATCACGGTGAAAACATAACAGGTGGTCGGGAATCGGATACATCAGATAGCAAAAATCTTTATACATTTTCTTCACCACGGTTTTATCGCGGTTGCTTGCCATCCGACGTTTCCGGGTCGTTCGCGACGCGGCGGGCGGGCGCAATTGCTGCCGGCCGGCACTCCTGGCGTGACCGCAAAAAAGCGGCCGGGAATTGCTTCCCGGCCGCGTGCAAGTTGTCAGCCGAATCGGCTTGTTCGTGTCAGCTCAAAGCTTGAGGCGATAGAACAGGGCCGAGTTGGTCACCGAGCCGCGTGGCAGGAACGGATACATCGGCTCGGTTGTGTTAAGCGGCGTCCAGACGGCCGATGAATCCAGCACGGGCGAGCTCTGCAGCACGCCGACCGGCCAGGTCAGGCCCGTGCCCACGCCGGCGGCGGTGCCGAAGTTATAGCGCGCCTGGAGCGCGGCGGTGTCGATGAGCGTGTCGCTCGTGGCGGCCGTGCTGATGGTGGCGATTTCGGGATCCGTCAATATGCGGTTGTAGATGCGGACGTCATCCATGAGGCCGTTGTATTCCTGCCAGTAGGTGTCGTGCGAGCGGCCCAATTCCAGCTGCTGGGTGGCCGGCCAGCTCCACGCGGACGTGTTGGCCTGGGTGCCTTGCGCCGTGCCGTCAATATACACGGTCACCGATCCGCTGACGGATTGGTCATAGACGATGGCCACATGATGCCAGTTGCCGTCCACGACATAAGCGCCCGTTTGGAAGAAGGGACCGCCCGTGAACTGCACATCCAAACCTCCTGACGGAGTGCCATCGAGCGTCACCACCATTCCCGCGCTGGTCCGGCGGTCCACCAGCATCTCGCCGGTGCCGGCCGGCGGCACGAGCGTCTGCATCCAGAAGCAGATGGTGCCCGTCGGCGAGTTGAAGTCCGGGTTGGCCGGAATCGCAATCTGCGCGCCAGCGGCGAACCTCGCCATGCCGGTGCGAGTCACGGGGATGGCATCGGTATTGGACGCCACCCAGGCGGTGCCGAGGTTCTTCCCGTCATGCGGCGTGCCGGAGGGCTTGGAATCTTCCACCCAGCCGCCGGGGCCGAGGTTCACAGTCATCGGCGCGGTATTCAGCCAACCCGCAGAGGCATGGACCCCGATACGATTGGCCGACAGGGCGGAGTGATAAACGGCCACATCCGCCATCGAACCCAGGAAGTAGCTGGTGTTGTCACGGTCGTCGCGGCCGATGACCGTCGGGATGGTGGAATCAAGCGGGGCGATGGTGGCGTTGGTGGCCGTGGCGACCACACTGCCGTCAACGTAGAGGGTGCCAATGGAACCGCTGCGCGTGGCGGCCACATGATGCCATTGCCCGTCATTCACCCGGCGGGAGGCGCGCGGTGAATTGAAGCTAAACTGGGTGCCGTTGTTATAAACGAGGAAGTAGAGCGTGCCATTCCCGTTGACCCCGAACTCGTATTCGCCGTTGTAGCCTCCACCCGTGAAGCGCTGCTGAATGATCATGCCGAAGGTGGCGGTGTTGGACGCATTGACCCAGGCTTCGAGTGTGAAGTCCGTGGTGCCGGACAGCGACGGCCCGGTGCCGCAGTCAACATAGGCGCTCGAACCATCGAAGTTATAACCCAGCGTGCCTCCGTTGAAGCCCGCATAGGTCGGCGGCACGGGGCCGGCGACGCCGGGCGTCACCGCGCCGTTCTGGATGCCGTTGTTCGTGGACCAATAATCATACGCCGTGGACGGCGCGGGTTCGCTCAGCGGCCAGAGGGAGGCCGGCCCGTCCTGGATCATGGTGGCCACCGCCGCGCTCGGCGTCAGCACCTGCAGGTAATTGGTCTGGCTGTAGGCGGCCGGGGCGAAGTTATTCGTCACGCGGCAGGAATAGAAGCCGGAATCCGAGAGCGACAGTCCGGTCAGCGTCAGCGTCGGGCTGTCCGTGCCGACCACTGTGGTGCCGTTCTTCCGCCATTGATAATGGAGGATGGGATCGCCGGCGGCGGTGATGGCCAGATTGGCATTGGCTCCGACAAAGCCGTAGTTGGTGCCGCCCGAAAGGTCGGTGACAATGCTGGGCGGCGTCGAGCCGGCTATGATCGAGATGGTGCCGTCCAAGGCCATATGGTCCTGCCACGCCAAACCGTTGGGCACGGCGGGCAGGGTGACGGAAGCGAACACGCCGCTGCCGACCGTCGGGAACAGCGTGAAGGTGTCGCCGAGCGCCAGCGTGCCGCCCACGTTGGTCACGATCAGCGACCCGCCGTAGGGCATCGTCTGGCTCCAGCAGTTCAGGCTGCTGCTGTTGGGCGAGCCGCCCTTGTTGATGTTCATCTTCAGGGTGCCCGACAGCAGGGCATTGCTGACCGACTGGCTGGTGCCTTGGAGATCAATCGTGGAACTCGACCCGACTTTGAGGGTGGCGTTCGTGCCGATACAGTTGTTCGCGCCGCAGATGGCGGAGCCGGCCCGGACGTCCAGCATGCAATTGCCCGGCAGACCGGCGGCGTTCAGGCGCAGCGAACCGCTGCCGCGCTTGACCAGACCGTAGAAGCCGTTGTGTCCGTCAATTTTCAGCGGTCCGTTGACCACGAGATCGCCGGTGGCGTTATTCACGCCCGAATCAACCTGCAGGGCCATGCCATAGCCGCCGTTGACCATCTGGATGTTGGCATCGATGGTGGAACCCGAGGCGGCTGCCGTGCAATAGAGGCCGGTGCTGTTGATGTCATAAATGTTGAGGCTCGCGAGACCGGAACCATATTGGCGGATGGCCGTGGCTGCGCCGAGCAGGGTGGGCGTGCCGGAGACGCTGTAGCTGACGCCGCCCTTGAAATAAAGTCCGGTGGTGGCCGAGGCGCCGTCGCCGTAGATCTTCATGCCGGTGTTGGCATAGCCGCCGCCCGAGTTGTAACCGAGCTTGAGCGTGGCCCCGTTGGTCACGGTGTAAGGCGCATCGCCGTTCTTGGCCAGAACTTCCAAGGTGCCCGCGCCGACGAAGATGTTCGTGCTGGTCAGGGATCCGGCGAGGGTCACTTTATTGGTGCCGAGCTTGAGCAGGATGTTGGTGGTGATGGTCAGCGCAGGGGTGATGGTGCTGTTGGCCGTGCCCGTGAGCGCCGGGGAACCCGACAGCGTGAGCGTCTCGCCCGCGGTGTTGGTGATGGTGTAGGTGCCGCTGTTGAACGTGATGGAGTTGGCTGTCACGCTGGCGGTCAGCGCCACGGAATAGGTGCCCGATCCGCCCGCGCCGAACACGGCGGAATCCGGGTTCCCCCAATAATCATCCGCCGAGCCGCTCCACCAATTGGTCAGGGAGTAGCCCCAGGTGCCGGAACCATCCTGCGCCCCGGTTGTCGTGGTGTTCGCATCGAAGGTGGCGGTGCGCGCCGCATGCGGCGGGACCACGCTCACGTTGGCTACCTGGCCGGTGACCGAGATGGAAGGATAGAAACTGCTGGTGACCACCGCCGCATAGAGGCCGGCGTCTCCGCTGGCGGCGGAGTTGTTTGTGTAGGTGGAGAAGGTGGCTCCCGGCAATGCGACGCCGTTAAGCTGCCATTGATAGGTCAAGCCGATGCCGACCACATTGGGCGGCGGCAGGATAAACGAATTGCCCGTCGCCAGCAGAACGTTGCCGGGGACATTGCGCGTGACCACCGGCTGGTCGGTGATGATGAAGCCGGCCAGCGTGGAGCGGTGCGGCGACGTCTGGGCCTGACAATTGATGTTGATCGTGTCGGCGGTGAACGTGGCGCTGGGCGAACTCAGTCCCACGGTGCCGTTGCCCGACTGATAGCCGTCGCTGGCCGTTCCCGTCACGAAGTAAGTCGTATAGGTCAGCGTGCTCGTCGTTGCTCCGTCCGTGATGTCCACATCATTGAAGCTGGAGTTTCCGCCCTGGGCGGCCATGGTCGCAATGGCGTAGCCGTTCGGGAACTTCGCCGCCAGACCCGAGACGGCGACGGAAGGCGACTGGCCGGAGTTGCTGTCCAGATAGCCCCACGTCACTTCATTGTCGCCGGGCGCGACGGTTTCCGAGTTCCAGCCGGCGACCTGTTCGCCGATGCCGGATTGCCACGCGTTGGGCGCCGACATGTTGGCGCTCAATCCGCCGGCAAAGGTCGTGGCCCCGTTAAATGTGGCCAGTCCGGAGACGCCCGCCTGACAATAGATCGGGTCGGTATTGAACCAGTTCGCCGTATCCACGCCAAAGGCCTTGGCCGTGACGGGGAAGCCGGTCGTTTGATAGCCGGCGCCATAGCCCACGGTCTGTGGGGTGCTCCCGGAATCATAATACCAGGCCTGGAAATTCAGGCCCACGGTGGACTGGGAGTGGGCCGCGCCCAGCATCAGCGCGCTGGCGGACACTGCCAGCAATGATTGTTTTAGATGTTTGGTGAACAGGGATCTTTTCATGGGGTAGTTTTGGTTTGTTTACGAATAGGACTGTCAGGGGTTGATTAAGGGGTTAATCAAGGTTGTGAGTTTGGCCGGTGGTTGCATATCACGACAGAAACATAGCATGTCGTTGGAATTCAGATATATCAAACAGTTAAAATCTTTATACATTTTATTAAGCGGGGGGTAATGGCCGATATTAGCCCCCCGCATTTCACCGGCCCTGGCTGGTTCAGCCGTTCTGATTCAGGTGACCGTCACCGTCACCGGCGCGCAGGCGTGGCCTTCGCCGGCGTCGTTCACGCCGGTCACCGTCACCTCCACTTTGGCGCCCACGGGCAGGCCCTCAAAGGTGTATTCCAGGCCGGGCGTATTGGCCATCTTCACCGGGTCGGTGTCGGTGCCGATGATCTTGCGGTAAAAGTCGAACGAGCTGGCGCGGATCGCCCCGCTGGTCTTGACCAGGACACGGCCGGCGCCCAGCACCGTGGCGTGGACCTTGGCCGGCACTTCCGGCTGCGCCGGGTCGCCGGGACGGCTCAGGCCGAATTCATACCAGCGCGGGTCATCCACGCCGAGCAACTGGCCCAGTTCGCTCACGGTGCCGGAGTAGCGCTGGCGGAAGGTCTCCATCGCCGCGTCGCGCAGAATCTTCTTGTCGGCGGTTTTCTTGGTGGCGTCCTTCACGCCGCCGCGCGTGGCGGTGATGGTGTCATAGCAGGATTTGGCCAGCACGGCGGTCACGATAATCCTGGGCGTGTTGACCTCCATGTCCGGATGACTGGTGAAATAAGTGTTCAGCCCGCCGAGCGCGGCATACCGGCTGTCCTGCGTGCGGGGCAGGCCCACGCAGTTGTCCGGCAAGCCGGTCGCCAGCCACACATCGCTCCAGCTATTGCCGAGCGTGATGGAAAGAACCTTGACGGCGGTGCTGATGAATTTACTCCCGACATCGTCGGCGCTGTGGAGGGCGGTGTAGGCGGCGGGTTCCTCGCCCTCGGCACCGGTGAAATTGCCTTCGGTGGCGATGAGCGCGTCGAGTTCGGCGCGCGCCGGGGTGAAGGTGTTTTGTTTGAGGTTCACGGCCACGCCGAAGTCCTTGATGCCTTTGCAAAGGTCTTCGCCGGAGGGAATCAGGTCTTTGACTGCGGTGGGAGTTGCGTTTGAGGCCATATATTTTCTTTTGTGTTTATTTGTTTGCGGAATTGGTGGGGGTGGATCCGGCGGGGTATAGCCTTCGTCCCCTTCTTCTAATAAGTAGGAGCAAGGGCTGGCCCATCGCAAATTTTTGTCGTTGAATTTGACTCCAGAATTCCACGTAACATTTCTCATATAAGGTGGTTATATTGGCCGGTGGATGCCTCCAGGACGTCAATTGCACTCTGCAATTGGCATGTCCAAGCCTTGTAGTTGGTAATTGCACGGTGCAATTCACATGTCCAAGCCCTGGAGTTGGCAATTGCACGGTGCAATTCGCATGTCCAAGCCCTGGAGTTGGCAATTGCACGCTGCAATTCGCATGTCCGGGCCTTGGAGTTGCCAATTGCACGCTGCAATTCACATCATGGCATCGTTGGGATGGCAATTGCACAGTGCAATTCACGTCCGCAAGGCCTCGGGCGGACGGATGCGCGGGGCGGATTTCGGGCCGGCGGCGGACGGCGGGCGGGGGTAGAGTTTGGCTGGGGCCGGTGGCAGCAGAGCCGGTCAGGCGGACGGACCGATGATTCCTTAAAGCCTTCATCCGAGGTGGGGCTGGATTGCCCGGAGGGATTTTCCACAGCCTAATCTTTTCGACTTCATGGCCACCCTGCGCTTATCTGGAAATATAGCAACACTTTTTTTGATAAAAAAATGCGCGGCCAAATCGCGGTCCGGTCCGATTCCGAAAATGTGGATGAAGTCAACGCAGGTGCCGAATCGTGGCGGGGCTTTGGCAGGGCGCGCAGTCCCCTGCGCGCCGTCTTGGTGAATCCGAAACTTTGGCTGGCAAAAGTGGCCGTCTGCAAAGACCGGCGGGCAGAGGACTGCCCGCCCTACCGGCGCGCATTGTTTCGGCGTCCGGCGCGCGGGGCCGGCTGATTGGCCAGCTCAATCTGCTGCTTGCGATAGTCGGTGGGCGTGACGCCCTGCACCGCGCGGAAGCGGCGCGAGAAATCGCTGCTCCCGCCGAAGCCGCAGTGGTCGGCGATCATCGTCAGCGACAGTTCGCTCCGGGCCAGCAGGCTGCGCGCCGTTTCCAATTGGCGATGCAGGATGGCCGCCCCCGGCGTGCTGCCGGTCGCGGCCAGAAAATATTTGTAAAAAGTCACCGCCGACACGTTCTGGGTGTCCTGCACGAGCTGCTTCACGCTGATGCCGTGACAGGCCTTTTGCTCGATATAATCCAGCGCCGCGGCGATGTCGCAAATCTCCCCCCGCAGCAGGCCGGTGGATTCGCGCACGTGCAGGTCACTGGTGCCGATGCGGACAATTTCCGGCGGCGCGGGCTGGCCGGCCATCATCTGGTCCAGCACCCGGAGCGATTCCTGGCCGATCTGGTTGCTGTTGGAAATGACGCTCGTCAGGGTGGGGGAGCAGGCCAGGCTGATATCCGCATCGTCGGCGCCCACCACGCGGATGTCTTTGGGCATGGCCAGGCCGAGGGCGTGGCAGACGCGGACCACATAATTGCCGCCGCCGGATTGCGGGCAGAAGATGCCCACGGGTTTGGGGAGCTTACGCAGCCAGGCCGCCAGCCGCGGGGGAACCGGCCGGACCGGGGCCTCGAGGTCATCCAGCAGTGCGGGGGGGATTTCCTGGAAGAAACTGGCCGCCGCCGGGTTGGTGGGCCGCACCAACCGGTTGAACGCATCAACCATGTTGGTCTGCATGTTCGGCACATCCTCCAGCATCAGCAGGGCGAGCGAGCGCAGGCCCTGATGCTGCAGATGGTTCACCACCGTCCGGGCCTGGGTGGGAAAATCGCCGGCCACCACGGCCACGCCGGGCTGGGGCCGGGAGGCGCACGCATTCACCAGCGGGATTTTCCGCGGCAGCAGGCGCAGGAGATGTTCCAATTCCCGCTGTTCGAAGTAGCAGAGCAGGCCGTCGGGTTGCCATTTGAACAGGGCGGGCAGGACCGCCGGCGAACCGGCCGCGGGTTTGAAGTCGCGCGTCACATGGAACTCGCGCAGCACGATGCCCGGATGGCTGTCGGCGTAGGACAAGGCGCCGCGCGTGAGCCGATGCACCTCGGCCGTCCAGACCGGTGACACGATTCCTACCCTGCGTGTGTGGAGCATGGGCCAGACCTTAACAAATTGTATAGCGACTGCAACAAAAGACAAACCGTGTGGTCAGCGATTCGGCCGGCGGACGGGTGGCTTGGTCGGGCGTTGGTAGGGCGCGCACTCCGTGCGCGCCGTCAGAGCGAATCCGGACGCGTTCGTTGGCAATGGTGGCCGTCTGCAAAGACCGGCGGTCAGGGGACTGACCGCCCTACCGGGCCGCCGGGATCGGCCGACCAGCAGGTCGGCCCTACCAGCGCGTGGTGTTCCGGCGGGTGGGGCGCGCGCGAGACGGTCAGGCGGCGGGTTTATCAGGATTCTTTTTGCGCCGCCAGAGAGTGAGTGCCCACCAATACAACAGGAACCATTGAACCAAACCAGCAACCGCAGCCAAAATCAGCCCCCAATTGCCACAGTATGGCAAATTTCCGACGATTATGATGCCGGGTAGATGGAAGACTAAAAGGACCAATGCCCAGAAATCCCAATGTAAAAAAGACAGTCCGCCAACCCTTCGGTCACCAGTGCGGCTATGGCTGCTATCCATGCCGATCTGGCAACACTCATCATATATATATATGCGGGGCGGGCCGGCCGCCGCGGGTCAGGGCTGCTTGCGGGCGGGGGCCGACCGGATCTGCTTCTTGAGCGCGTCCAGGTCCATGGGCTTGCGGCCCATGCCTTCGGCGGCGGCTTTGACGGCGGCTTCGAGGGGCGCGAGTTCGGCATCGGACTTGCCGGCCACCACGGCCAGCTCAAAATCCCGCAGGGTGTGGGAGAACTTCACCTGCTTGAAAACATCCTCGGTGCTGAACTTCTTGCCGGCGGTGATGCCGCCGAGCTGCCGGTCGAGGGCTTCGATCTCCTGGCCTTCCTTGCGGAGCTCGGCCTGGTCGCCGCCTTTCATGGCTTTGATGTAGAAGGCCTGGACCCGCTTGGTGGCGTCGGCGCGCACCTTGGCCTTGGCCTGGTCAAACTTGCCGGCGACCACCTCGGCGAGGGTGCCTTCCAATCCGCCCATGGGATGGCCGATCCAGATGATCTTGCCCGCCTGCACGAGGAAGGCGGTGGGGATGCCGGTCTGGCCGGCGGCGGCCATCCAGTTCTTGTTCATGAACGCCTCGTCGGTGTCCATGGCGACGTGGTAATCCATCTGGTCGCCCATGCCGGTCACAAATTTGGTGACGGTGGCCACCTTGTCGGCCGCGTGTTCGGAGACATCCATGCCGATGAAGGTGACCTGCTTGTATTTGTGCGCCATTTCCGTGAGGTGGGGGATGCTGGCCTTGCACGGGCCGCACCAGGTGGCCCAGAATTCCACGACGTAGAGCTTGGCGGGATCGAATCCGGCCACGGCGTCGCCCTTGACCCACTTGGCGCATTTGAGCGCGGGCGCGGGGTCACCGATGGACAGGGTGGCGGCGCTGGCGGTGAGGGTGAACGCGGCCAGGGCGGCCAGCGTGAGGCGGAAGGTGTGAGTCATGATGCGACCAAGTTAATCAGCGAACGCGCGGGTTCAAGGCTAATCAATCAAGGCTGGGCCGCAGAGGCGCATTTGGATACGGTTCTTACTCCCTCGCCCCGCCCAAGCGGGGAGAGGGCTGGGGTGAGGGGCAATGA
>CAIXBQ010000117.1 GCA_903917705.1 uncultured Verrucomicrobia subdivision 3 bacterium
CTCTGAACCGCCATCAGGTTCACATCATTCCCATGAAATCATTACCCAATTATCTACAGACCCAGCGTAAACGCCTTTCACTTTCCCAGGAAGAGGTCGGTTTTCTGCTGGGCCTTGCGGGTATGAACAAAGGGAACAAGGTGTGCCGGGACGAAAACTTTGCCCGCGAACCGTCACTGCAAGACGCCCTCGCTTACGAGGCGATCTATGGCCAGCCGGTGCGCGAACTGTTTGCCGGCCTGTATCAGCAGGCCCAACAGAACGTGGCCGCCCGCGCGAAGATTTTGAACTTCCGCAAGGTGCGAAAGCCGGATGCGCGGAAACAGCAAGCCATTATTCATCTGGCTGAACCAGCCAGCGTTAATTCATCAAACCAATGATTAAACACAAAACCGTTCGTATTTTAGCCATCGCGCCGTTAAGCCGTGGTCTCGGCTACGCCGTCATGGAGGGGCCAGACAAACTCATTGCCTGCGGCAACAAGGCAATTTTGCGCCATAAAAATACCGGCGCATTAACTTGGGTCAAAAAGTTCGTCCAATTTTATCAACCGGAGGTATTGGTGCTGCCGGATGTGAATGCCGCAGACACCCGCCGGGCGGCCCGCATCAAGACGCTGCACCGGAACATCTTCACTTGGGCGAAGCAACAGCCGCTCAAGGTGCGTTTGATTACAAACACGCAGGTTCGGTTGCAATTGCTGGACAACAAGCAGGGAACCAAGCAGGCCGTGGCGGAAACGCTGGCGGCAAAATTCCCAGTGGAACTGGGGACACGTCTGCCGCACAAGCGCCGTCCGTGGATGAGCGAGGATCCGCGTATGGACATCTTTGATGCGGTGGGCTTGGCGGCGGGTTATTGGCCAAAGGCAAAATAGCTTTCAATATCGCGGAAGATGACGGACCATTTTGGTGCGGCCTTTTTTCTTAACCAGAACTGCCCGGATATTATTCATTGGTTTATTCATTGTATTACTATCACGCAGTTTTCTTCGTAGGGGGAACGAACCAAACTTCATACCCCCTATGAAGTTTTCTTCATACCTCCCAGTCGAAACTTGTGGACCAATCCGGCCTGATCCTGGCGCAATTGTTTTAGTTGTTCGCCATGCACGCGGGCGTATTTGCCCACGGCGCGCATGATGCGTTCGTAACGGTTTTTGATGATGACCGTGATAAACCCTTTGGCCTTCAAGCCGGCGATCCGGGTCTGAATCTGGCGCTCACTGACGTCGAAGAATTCGGCAAAATAACGGTTGGAAGCATAACAACCGCGCTCGTTGTCGAGCGAATGAATTTCCACGAACAAAACTTTTTCCATGATCGAGAGCTGGTTGGATTCCCAGATTTCCTTGGGAATCCAGATGCCCTTGAAGTCGCGTGACGGTTTCTCCATGTCTAGCATCATAACAAATCTTTTCCAAACGCGCTATCCACAGGTCCGGTTCACCAGATGATTTTGGCATGGTAAGATGGAAACAATCACGCCCATGGAAAATGAATCACCCAAATTATTGGAAACAACCGGCACCGCGTCGCAGCCAGCGGAAACACCAACCAATATTCCACAGCCTTCGGCAGGATTCCGCACCCTTCCGCAGAATACGGAAGAATTCGGCAAGGTGCCGAACCTTGCCGAACGAAAGGAGAACCACACGCTGACGGTGCGGGAAACGGCGCGGATGTTTGAAACGGCGGGCGTGGCCCGCACGGAACGCAGCATCATCAACTGGTGCCAGCCCAACCGTCAGGGCATCACCCGACTGGACAGTTATTACGATCCGAACGAGCGCAAATACTACATCACGCCGCAGAGTGTGGAGTCGGCCATTCAGGAGGAAATTCAGCGGGCGAATAAATCAACCGATGCGCCGGCTTCGGAAGTATTCGGAAGTCCTGTGGCACACGTGAAACATTCAAAACCCGAGGTGAATTCTAGGGATGAGCGAAAAATTCAAGAGCTGGAGCGGGAAATCCGAGATCTGAAAATTACCAACCGAGCCAAAGACATGTTTATCGAACAACTCAAAGATGAACGTGGCGGATTCATTGAGAAGTTATTGACCGCTAGCCGAAGATTGGGTGGGTTGGAAAACCGGTTGTTACAATTGGGGGAATCAGATAAAAAATTCGATTGAGACAATCAAGTTGCTAGCAAAGCAATCCAACTTTCAGCAGATGTTAGCCGCACGGCGCAATTAATCCGTGGTTGGTGCGAAAGCCGTTATCGAAGGATTGTTGATGTGATGGCACAGGAAAAAATCAGGTGTCAAGGACCTGGCGGAGGAGCAGGAGCAGCGAATCGACTTCTATCGGCTTTTGCAGGAAGTTCATTCCCGTTCTCATTTCATTTCGGTTGTCAATGGCATCCTGACTGTAGCCGCTGATGTAGATTGCCTTGAGTTCTGGCTTTTCCATTTGCAACCGTTTGCCCAATTCCAACCCACTGATGCCTTTGGGCATCACCACATCGGTCAGCAGCAGGTTGACTGCGTTCCGGTGCAGCTTCCAAAGATCGAGAGCTTCAACACCATTGGCGGCAACCAGCACCTGGTAACCTTGCTGCTCGAGAAGTTTGCGCGTCAGTTTGCGTAACGAATCTTCATCTTCGACCAACAAAATGGTTTCCGTTCCGCGACAGCTTGCGGGCTCTTTTGCAACCAAGCCCGGTTGGGTGGTTGGGGCAGCTATTGAGGCAGGAAAACAAACTTTGAAGCTCACTCCTTCGCCCGGTCGGTTGTCCACCTCAATGTAGCCCTTATGCTGCTTGATGATGCCAAAGACTGATGACAGACCCAGGCCAGTGCCTTTGCCCACATCCTTGGTGGTGAAGAACGGCTCAAATATCTTCGGCAACGCTTCCGGCGGGATGCCCGTGCCCGTGTCGCTGACGCTCAAGCAGACGTAATCGCCCGGCCCGGCTTCCGCACCTAACTGCTGTGCCCTGGCCGCATCCAGAGTGGTTTTGAAGGTCTTGATAATCAGCTGTCCACCCTTGGGCATGGCGTCGCGGGAGTTCACGGCCAGATTCATCAGCACCTGCTCAACCATTCCGGGGTCCGCTTGCAAAGGAAGCGCCTGACGGTTCAGCTGCAACTGCAGGCGGATGTCCTCGCGGACGACGCGCTGGAGCATCTTGCTGAAGTTGGCGACGACCTCGTTGAGATCCAAATCGCGCATTTGCATCATCTGGCGGCGGCTGTAGAGCAACAACTGCCGGACGAGCGCGGCGGCGCGCTCGGCATCTTTACTGAGTTGATTCAAGCCTTCCCGGACACTGGTCGTCAGGGGACCTTCGATTTTGAGCAAATCCAACTGTATGAACATTCCGTTCAGAATATTGTTAAAGTCGTGCGCCACGCCGCCGGCCAGCTGGCCGATGGCCTCCATCTTCTGCGCCTGACGCAACTGCTCCCCTAACTGCTTATGCTCGGTGATGTCGCTGAAGACCACGATGGCCGCAATCATTTTACCCTGGTCATCCCGAATCGGCCCCGCGTTGCCTACGACAATGCGATCATCATTGTCGGAACGCCGGATGATGAACTCGCGGCGGTTGGTTTCACCGAACTTGAGGGCGCGGACCAGAGGCACTTCCTCGGGCTTAAGAGGCCGCTGGCCATCCAGATCAAAAAGCTTCCAACTGGCCACATATTGATCGATGCCCACCCCGTTGACGCTGCTCTCGTAGTTTCCGCCGCCAATGCTCAACCCGGCATGGTTGACATACTGGAGTTTGCCATCGGGCGCACCAGCAATGGCAATACCCGCCGGGCTGTTGTCCATGGCTGCTTGAAGGGTGTTCTTTGTCTGAATCAGCGCCGATTCCGCCTGCTTGCGCTCGGTGACATCGCCCGCATAGCAATGCACCACGTTGTTTTGCGCCACCGGGAAGAACGACCACGAAATCGTCCGGCCCTGCTCGACGGTTTCCAAACGGAGATTCGACCGGTTTGCGGCCAGGCAGTCGCGCACAATGTCAACGGTGTTGGGCGGGAGAATCATGGAAGGACATTCCCGGCCGAGCGAGTTTGCCATCTGGAGCGTGGCCGCGTTGAAATACAGGATTTCACCCGTGGCGGACAATTCCAGCACGGAATTGGGGTTGTAATGGGCGAACGCCGCCTGACGTTTAATCTCCCGCTCCGCCCGCTTGTGCTCGGTGATGTCGTTGAGGATGCAGTGTGTTCTTTTGAAAGCCCCGTTTTCGTCATATTCAATCCGGCCATCGAAGGCGATGGTGCGCACGCCGCCGTCCTTGTGGCGCATCTCAAATTCCACGCAATTCACCTGGCCCAGTTTTTTGAAGCAGGGAAACCGGTCCTTGAACAGCGTGGTTTGATCCGGCACCAGATAGTCGCCGAACCAGGTGCCCAGGACTTCTTCGCGGCTGTAACCAAGGATTCTTTCCCATGAGGGATTGAGGTCAAGAAAACAGCCGTCGGCATTGAGCGACTGGTAGCCCAGCGGGGATTGTTCATAGAACCGTTTGAAACGCTCCTCGCTTTTCCGCAGCGTTTCTTCCACTTGGAGCCGCTCCAATTCTCCAGCGGCGCGCCCAGCCACCGTTTTCAAAGCGGCCTCGACCTGCAAACGGTTGGCCAGCGGATTCCGGGAGATGACCGCGATGAGACCAATCGGATTCCCGTCGTGGCTCCAGAGCGTCACGCCGGCGTAGCTTTCCGCGCGCAGTTCCTGGAGCACCGGATCATTCGGGAAAAGCCGGGTAACGCCGGCGGTAAAGCAGCAGACCTGTTTACCCACCACGTCGCCGCAAGGGGTGTCCTTGAGGGCATAGGTCACATTGTCCTCGAACTTGCCGTTGTGCCAGACGGCCAGCGTGCGGGCGTTCAGCCCGTCGCCCTCCAGCACGTCGATGCAGACGAAGTCCATCTGCAGGTTCCCGGCGAGGAACGCGGCCAGCGCGTTGAAGAAAGTCTCGCCCATCGAACCGCTGGTGATTTGGGCGAGGAAGGACTGGACGGCTTCCATCTGCTTGCGCCGGGCCAGCTCTTGTTCCAGTTCATTGGTGCGTTCGGTGACGAGCGCGGACAATTCGTCTTTTTCCAGCTTCTTGAACCGGTTGGCCGCTTTGATCTTGCCCAGGGCCAGGATCTGCGCGACCAGTTCCATTTCGTCAATCGGCTTGGAGAGAAACAGCTCGGCCCCCGCCGCCAAAGCTTGCATGCGGCTCTCGCGGTTGGTGCGCAAGGCGGTCAGGAAGATCACCGGAATGGAACTCAACGCCGGGTCGGCCTTCAATCGGCGGCAGACTTCAAAGCCGTCCATTTCCGGCATGATGATGTCCAGCAGGATGACGTCCGGATCTTCGGCGCGGGCAAGTTCCAGGCCGCGGCCGCCGCCCGTGGCCGTCAGCAGCGTGCAGGCCGGCAGGGCATCATGC
>CAIXBQ010000118.1 GCA_903917705.1 uncultured Verrucomicrobia subdivision 3 bacterium
GCAGTAAACGATGGGATTTCAATCAACCAGCGACTCGTTTGCAGAATCTCCGAGGCGGGTGGTGTTGCGGGGCAAGGGATGAGGCTGAACCGATGAATCCCATGCCGGCCGAAGCCGGCTGGCCGTTTTTTGTTTGGGCCAGAAGACTTCCGCCCGCGGGGCCGCGTTTTGCCGCGTGCATCCGGGCCGCCTATCACTGGCGGTGCCGATATTTTTGTTCAGGCGGGAACGTCGCAAAATGTGGACTGCGGTTCGGCGACAACCTTGCCCGGGTGATGCGCGGTCTGGCCCGGCTGCCCGGCACCCGGCATTTTCCGGCATCCGGACGGTGCGCTGCGGCTCAATACCAGCCCGGCCAGCCCATGCCTTCCGGGCCGCCCACCGCACCCCACCCATCCCACTCGCCCCAGCCCACGTCATTGACCTCGACCACCTCAATATCGGCCGACGGCGACTGGTAGTTGGCGGCGTTCGTTTTCTGCGACCGGCGGAATTGCAGGTAAGCCTGATACTGCTTCGGTCCGCCCACGTAGGCCTGGTTGTTCTTGAGATCCGGCAGCACATAATAGGTCTTCCCGCCCACCACGGTCCGCGTCACCTTGTCCGCCGGCAACTGCCGCAGCCGGGCCAGCTGTTCCGGCTTGGTCGGCGTGATGAGCTTGAACCCGGCGCCCACCGCCGCGTTTTCCTTGTCGAGCAGATTGTTGCTGGCGCAACCCGCCGCCAGCACGGCCAGCACGGCGAGCGTCACGAGGGTGAAGTGTTGGAACACGGCGATGATCGGTTTCATAGATTGGTAATTTGCGTTCGGCGGCAGAATGGATTCACGTCCCAGAGTTTTACCCGCTGCCCGCGCCGGCGGCAATTCCTATTCGCACCCCGCCTCCCCCTTCACCCATCAATCCACCCAGCGCCGCCCCCCTTAAAACTCAAAGGGCGCAGCCACCGTGCCACGCCCCTGCTACTGACTACTAATAACTGATCACCGATTACTGACTCCCCACTCCACCCGTCACACCGTCGCCACCTTGCCGCCGGCATGATTCGGCCGGTCATACGCACTGGCCGACACCGTCACCGTGCCCGTCGCCGTCGCGTCCACCGTCGCCGTGTATTTCCACGCCCCGCTGGCCGTGTCCCACGCCGCGTTGCCCGACTCCAGGACGTTGTTGTTCCCGTCCTGCAGCGTCACTTCCGCACGGACCACTTCGGTATCGTCGTGCGCCTTGATATAGATCACGTCACCGACTTGTTTGTGATAGGACGCCACGTCAATCTCGTCCACCACCGGTGGGGTCATCCAATCCTTGACTGCTTCCGCGAACGGATTGGAACGGTCGGCGCGCGCCTTGGCCGCATACACTGGTCTGACCTGGGGATTCGCCAGCGCGCCCTTGGCATACGCCGTCGCCTGCCCGAACCGCTCCCGCTGCTGCTGCTGGGCGGGCGTGTTCGGCTGATGCACCTGATCCGGTTTCTCGGCCAGAATGTTCCGGCCCTGTTGCTCCTTGTAGATGAACGTGCCCACGTGCCCGTGGACATGGCTCCATCCCGGAGTGAATGTGATTTTGGCCATAACCGCCTTTCGAAGCCCTCCCCGCCGGACCCGCCCCTGATGCAATCGTCTTGTTGCACCCAAGGTGCCGCATGGTCATCGGTCTTCGCCTCGCCGGACTCCATGAACCGTCCGGCGGAACACCGGTGAGGCCCTGCCTGGAGTAACTTCGCCAGAACCCTAGTGTAGTGTCCCTTAAAAGCGTGACATAAACTAAAGTGGTGTTATTCTGGGTGGATGTCACGTCACGCACCCCACATTGAACTCACGGAGGCGCAAGCCGCCGAGTTGCGCGCCTTGGTGCGCGCTACCACCGCGCCGCAGCGACTGGTGTTGCGCGCCCGCATCGTGCTGCAAGCCGCCGAAGGACATCCCAGTGATGCTATCGCCGCAGAACTCGGCCAGACGCCAGGCACGGTCGGCAAGTGGCGGCGGCGTTTTGCGGCCAAAGGGCTGGCGGGCCTGCAGGATGCCGCCCGGTCCGGCTGTCCCAGCCGCCTGCCGGCGGAAAAAATCGCGCGGGTGCTGACCACCGTCACCCAGCCGCCCAAAGGCCGCACCCGCTGGAGCGTGCGCGCGATGGCTCGCCATGTCGGCCTTTCCAAAACCCGCGTGCAACAGCTCTGGAGCCAGAATGATCTCAAGCCGCATCAAGTCCGCACCTTCAAGGTCTCCACGGATCCGCAATTTGAAACCAAGTTCTGGGACATCCTTGGCCTCTATTTGCAACCGCCAACCAAGGCGCTGGTGCTGTGCTGCGATGAGAAAAGTCAGTGCCAGGCCTTGGAACGCACGCAACCCGGCCTGCCGCTGGGTCTCGGCCAAGTGCGCACCAGCACCCATGATTACATCCGCCACGGCACGGTCACGCTCTTTGCGGCGTTGTCGTATCTCGACGGCAAGATTTTGAGCCAGACCGCAGCACGGCACCGCCACACCGAATGGTTGAGATTTCTCCAGCAACTGGATCGCGAGACGCCGCCGGAACTGGCGCTGCACCTGATCATCGACAACTATGCGACCCACAAACACGCCCGTGTCAAGGCGTGGCTGGCGCGGCATCCCCGCTTCCATCTGCACTTCACGCCCACCGGCAGTTCGTGGCTCAACCTGGTCGAACGGTTCTTCCGGGATTTGACCGTGGACGTGGTGCGCGAAGGCAGCTTTGGCAGCGTGCCAGAACTGGTCGCGGCGATGACGGACTATCTGGCCGAACGCAACCTCAACCCCAAACGCTATGTCTGGCGTGCCGCAGGCGCTGACATCCTAGCCAAGCTTCAGCGCGCTCGCCAAAAACTCACTCAATTAAAATCACGGTCTTGAAGGACACTACACTAGCGGGTAAGGCGAATGCGGTGTGACCCGCGACTCGCCCGCTGTCGTCACATAAAGCCCCCAGTTCTCGTCCCGCTGGCTGACGGGTAAGTAGCGGTAGAAAGTGGCGTCGGCCGGTTTCATAAACTGCAGTTTAAATTCAAGTGCGCCTCGCGACAAACCTTAATCTTAGCGGTCATAAACGAGCGTTTTTGAATTATCGGCGACCGTCCCGCCAGGGATTTCATGCCCGCCTTGACGAAAATTTCACACGAACACGCCAACCATTAGAACGCAAGCGGCCAAAGAAAAAGTGATATAGTCATGCGCGCGCACGGATTGACTAGCTTGTGGCGCAACAGTCGCAACCCGGCCCGCTTTTCGACCTTCGCCAATCAAGAATTTTAAGTTCTCCTCGTAGCTCGAGCAGCGAAGAAAGATTAGTGGGAGTAGCATTGGTGAAAGCCGAAGCTAAAACAAGCAATGAGCGGTTCGACCGGCAAACCGCCTTATCTTTCCGGTTGCTGAGGCGTCACCGGCCCAACGAGTCCGGCCGGCAGCAACGGCGAATTGGCCGTGTGATGC
>CAIXBQ010000119.1 GCA_903917705.1 uncultured Verrucomicrobia subdivision 3 bacterium
ATACGGCTGCCCGCCTTCCTCCAACTCACGCACCAAGGTCATTTTGAAGGCCTCACTGTACCGGATCCCACTCTTCCTCACGCCATAATTTCGTTCCATAGGTGACAACCTATTTCAGGACGGGACCTGAGTTTTGAGGTTTGAATTTTTAGTTTTTAGTTCTGCCCTTTCCGCCTGCCACTTTCCTCTCGTTCCCCCTCAACTTAAAACTCAAAATTCATAACTCATAATCGTTTAACCCCCCTTGGTGGCTTGGTGGTATATTTCCGCTTTGCCCTCTGACTTCTGATCTCTGACCTCTGACCTCTGATTTTCTAGTCTGTAGTTGAGGCGGGGGCGGGGGCGGAACATAATGCGGGGCATGCGACCACGCCTGCGACCAAGCCATGTCATCCTCTGCCTCCTGCTGGGCGGGGTGCTGACGACGGCGGGCGTGCTCTGGCGGCTGTGCGAACATAATCCGAACATCGCGTTCCTGCCGGCGGCGGCGGGGGCCGATTGGATCGTTTATCCCAGCCCGGCGGACACGGCCCTGCACACGGCGGCGCCGCTCACGGCCAGCTTCACTCAACAACTGGTCCTGGAATCCGCGCCGGCCAGCAGCCGGCTGACCGTCCGCGCCTTCCGGGAATTCGCGGTCCGCATCAACGGCCAGCCCGTCAGCCCGTTCACGCGCGCGGAGGACAACTGGAAATCGGCGGCGACGGCGGACCTGGCCGGCCGGCTCCGGGCGGGCACCAACGAAATCAGCGTGACGGTGACGAATCCGTTCGGGCCGCCGGCGCTGTGGCTGCACTTGCAGGCGGGCAGCCGGACGATCGGCAGCGACGGGCAGTGGACGGTGTCGCAGATGGGGGCGGACGAGCAGCCGGCCCGGCGGGCAACGGAACCGCCGGCAATCTCCAGTTGGAATTTTCCGGCGGGGAGCCGGACGACGCTGGAATCGGTCCGGGCCATCTGGCCGGGGTTGCTGTCATTGGCGGGCGCGGCCGGGCTGATGGTATTCGGCGCCAGCCGGTGGCGGCCGCGGCAGCCGAACAGCGACATTATTTCCTCAAACGCCCTGATGAAGGGCATATTGATTGCGGTGCTGCTGGCCCGCGCGGCGATTTTCATCAACGACCTGCCGCAACTGCCGCGCTCGCTGGGCTTTGACACGGCGGGACACGAACGGTATGTGCAGTTCATCCAAAAGAACGGCGCGCTGCCATTGCCGTCGGACGGCTGGGAGATGTATCAGCCCCCGCTCTATTATGCGGGGTCGGCCCTGCTGCTGGAGGGAGCCACGGTGTCGGCGGACGACGCCGACGGGGCGATGCTGCTGCGCGCGGTGAACGGCGTGATCGGGCTGGTCCACTGCTGGCTGGCGTGGCTGTGCCTGCGGCGGCTGTTCCCGGAAAATATTCCGGCGCAAACCGTGGGCCTGCTGGCGGCCGCATTCATCCCGCCGCATCTTTACCTCTCGCAATATGCCACGAACGAGCCGCTGGCGGGCTGCCTGGTGACGCTGGCATTTTATTTCTGCCTGCGGGCGCTGGCGTCGAATGATGAAAATTCCCGCGAAACCTTCCGGCTGCACCTCGGGCTGGGGCTGGCGCTCGGGGCGGCGCTGCTGACGAAGGTGTCCGCGCTGCTGGCGGTGCCGGGCTTTGGCCTGGCGCTGGCGCTGCGGCTGGCGGCGCAAAAAAAACTCACGCTTCGCGATTGGCGCGGCGCGGGCGCGGCGCTGGTTGCCGGCCTGGCGGTTTGCGGCTGGTATTACGGATGGATCTGGGCGCACTACGGCCGGCCGATCGTGGGGAACTGGGAGGCGGATGCGGGCGCGGCGTGGTGGCAGGACGCCGGGTATCAAACCGGCGCGGGGCTGGGGCGCTTCGGCCAGTGCCTGGCGGCCCCGCTCTTCAGCGGGTTCCACGGCCTGGCCGACGGCCTCTATTCCACGCTCTGGGGCGACGGCCTGATCAGCGGGTCGATGCGGATGGCGTTCCGCCCGCCGTGGAACCAGGACCTGATGGCGGCGGGCTATTGGCTGGCGCTGGCGATGACCGCGCTGGCCGCGGCCGGGCTGGCCGTGACGCTGGTGAAATTCATCCGGCAGCCGACAGCGGACCGGCTGCTGACGCTCGGGATCGTGGCCGGGTTCGCCCTGGGCATCCTCTACATGACGCTGCGGGTGCCGTCGTATGCGCAGGCCAAGGCCTTTTACGGCTTCGCCGCGCTGGCGCCCTTCAGCGTGCTGATCGCGGCAGGGTGGCAGTGGCTGGCGCAAAAGCATCGCGTCCTGCGGGCGGCGCTCGGGGTGACGGTGCTGACCTGGGCGATGACGACCTACGCGGCTTTCTGGATCCGCAGCGGCAATCCGGAGACGGCACGCGTCCGCGGCATCTACGAGCTGACCGCGGGGCACAACGACGAGGCGGTGGCCGCGCTCAACCGCGCGCTGGAGCTGAATCCGGCCGACGCGGATGTCCACTGCATCCTGGGCGAGATTTTCAGCGGCCAGAAACGGGCGGCGGAGGCGAATGAACATTTGCGTCAGGCGCTGAAGCTGCGCCCGGATTTTCCGGAGGCGCAAAATGACCTGGCCTGGAGCCTGGCCACGAGCGAGGACCCGCAGATCCGGAACGGCGCGGAAGCGGTGCGGCTGGCGGAGCGGGCCGACCAACTGACCCACGGGATGGTGACCGCCTACGGGCTGACGCGGGCGGCGGCCCAGGCCGAGGCGGGGAGGGAATTACAAATTACGAATTCCGAATTGAGAATTACGAATTAAGTGCCGGCTCGCGGGGACGCTCGCCCCACCGGGACCAAGGGATGAGACCGCGGACCGGACGGCGCAGCGCGACCGTCCCTACCAAAGGCAGGGCAAGACCGGCGCGATTCTTCAACCTGCAACTTTCAACCTGCAACCTGCAACTTTTTGTAACTTGCAACTTTTCGTTCGGCCTTGAGGCGGGGGCGGGGGCGGAACATAATGCGGCGACCGCACCTGATCAAACGCTTGAACCCGGCCGACACATCCAGCCCGAAACGCCGCCTGACGCCGGCGGGGCGGACGGCTTTGATATGCCTGGCGCTGGCGCTGGTCACCTTCATCGGCTTTTACCCGGTCAGCCGGCTCGGCTTCATCTACTACGACGATTACGGCGAGAACGGCTACGTGGTGGACAACACCAATGTGCAGGCGGGCCTCACGCTGGACAGCGTCCGGTGGGCGTTCACCACCACGCATTCGAGCAACTGGCATCCGCTCACCTGGCTCTCGCACATGCTGGACTGCCGGCTCTACGGCCTGAACCCCGCCGGGCATCATCTGACGAGCCTGGCCCTGCACATCGCCAACACGCTGCTGCTGTTCCTGCTGCTCCAGAAGCTGACGGCGGCCCGGTGGCGCAGCGCGCTGGTGGCGGCGCTGTTCGCGCTGCACCCGCTGCACATCCAGTCCGTGGCGTGGGTCTCGGAACGCAAGGATGTGCTGTGCGCATTTTTCTTTATGCTGGCACTCTTCGCTTACGCGAAGTGCAGAGATCAGAGGTCAGAGGTCAGAGATCAGAAGGCAGCAAACACAAAAGCGGAAAGCGGAAAGCGGAAAGCGGAAAGTGCGGTCCCGTCCTGAAATAGGTTGTCACCTATGGAACGAAATTATGGCGTGAGGAAGAGTGGGATCCGGTACAGTGAGGCCTTCAAAATGACCTTGGTGCGTGAGTTGGAGGAAGGCGGGCAGCCGTATGACACGGTGCGGC
>CAIXBQ010000120.1 GCA_903917705.1 uncultured Verrucomicrobia subdivision 3 bacterium
AGCAACTGCGCCGCAGTTGGAAGCCCAAGGCAGTTTTCTTCGCCTGCTCTCCCGTCAAACCACCGATGACCCCTTGGAATGGCTCGCGCAAACCGCCCCAACCCCGACCGGTTGAAGTCCAACTGCGGTTTCTAGGATAAAAGTAGTCCCGTCGTCCCGTTGGCGGACTGGTGGGGCGAGTGTCCCCACGAGCCGGTTTCAGCATTTCAGTTTTTGCCCGCACTTTCCGTTTTCGTGTTTCCGTGTTTCGTGGTTGATAATCTTTACGGCTTGCCTTCACCCGGTTTGTAGTTTGTATCAAGATATACAATACCAATATTTTTCTTGCGTTCTTTTCCGATTTAACCGATACTTTCCCCATGGTTGCCCTGCCATATGCTTTTGGTCCGTGGATCTGCCTCGTGCCTTTCGCTTGGCTCCTTGCGCACGGCGCACGGCGCTTTCCTTTCCGGTCTCCGGTCTCCGGTCGCATCCCTTGTTTTACGGGTCCGTGGTCCGTAGTCAGTGGTCTCATCGTCTTACTTTGCACCCCCTTCGCGTCTTTGCGTCTTTGCGTGAGTCCTTTCCGAATTTCGCTTTCCGCATTCCGTTCAGCCCTTCGCTTCCTTCGCGCGACCATTCCGCTTTACTACCCGTTAAAAAATGAAAGTGGTAAAGAAAAGGTAATTCTGTTGCACAGATCCAGACGCAAGGAATATAGCGGTTCTATTGGGAAATAAAAGGGAAATTGGCTTTAATCCGCTTAAATTTCGGGTGGGTGCGTATCGTGGGGCTGACACTTTCACTGACAGCCTCTTCCCGCCAAGGGGCACTGTCAGTGGCCCGGACCGGACGAAAACCCGAAAATTTCGGATTAGCGGCCTATCCCGGGGCTTTACTTCATTAGCATAATTTAACTTTGGCTTCGGCAAGAATACTTATCGAGTATGCCATCGTGCTGATTACCGCTGGTTCCGGCGAATATGAATTCCGGAATTTGGCACTTGGTTTATGTCGACAGGGAGACGCCCTGCTCGTCCCTCTTGGCCAGTGGCATCAATAACGGACTCTTCCGACTACCGGTTGGTCAGAACTGTGTATCTGGCTAGGCGGTGAATATCCGCACCGCCTGCACGCACACTGGGGCGACGCTTCGCCGCGTGTCACAAACGCAGGATACGGGAGGAAATTGAATGGAGTCGCTACTCACGTTCCCGACGCATGCTTTGGAAAACCAATCTTCCCATCAAAGCGAGCGCTTTTTCCTGCGGGTTTGGTGATCCGAGCAAGAAGAGTAAGGTGTTGCGCAGACTGACCGCAGCAACCCCCGCAGAGATTCGCAATAGTCCCCAAGGCACAAGACCTAACACGCTCTAATCTTCTGATTCATTAATAGAATAAGGGGCAATGTTCACCGTGTGCGTGTGAGCCTCGCCCGTTGTCCGGCTTGCAGTGCCAGGGAAACTTTATCAGCATTAGTTTTCACCAAATGTAAAAAGGGTTCTTCCTTGGTCTGGCCGTTCACATCGGTGACAGTGAGATGCCATTGGCCGGGTGCGAGGGAAACAAGGAGGGGTTTGGTCGAACCTCGGCGGCAGTTGAGTTCCAGTGCGCCTGGCCGGGCCGTCACATCAAGCACACAATCCTGCACGGCGATGCGTGTGACCGTGAGCGACGGCCAATGCGCAGGCAAACGCGGCTCAAGGCGGAAACCGTCAGGCTGCGGCGTGAATCCCATAAAACCGTAGAGCATCACCTGCGGCAGCAGGACGGACTCCAAAAACTCGCAATCCAGGCCAAGGCCGCCGGCAGTTCCGCCGCCTTGCAGGGTCCCGCGTCCCAGGACCTTGTAGTATTCGCGATAGCCGCCGGCTTGTTGCACCTCCGCAAACCAGTCCGTGATCTGCCGGAGGCGCTGCCACGCGTCGTCCGGACCGTTGACGCGCAACCGAGCCATGATGTCGTAAAACGAAAAGCCCAGCACCGCGCCGCCGTCCTGCACCTGGCCGCCCCACGGAATTACCTCCGGGGCATTCCAGACCCAGCAGTAACAGTCGACGTTTCGCCGGGTGGTTGCGCGGGGAGCAAAGCGCCAATGATAAATGTCCGCGCCGCATGAGGTGTCGCCCGCCACTTCGCGCCGCCCGGCAATCCAGTTCACAATCGCCTTTGCCTGCGTGTCGCTGGCAAATCCGTAGCGCACAGCTTCCAGATTCAGGAAGGTGAATCCGTAATCGTGCGCCACGCCGTCCCGGTCAATCCAGCCAATAAACCGCCCGGCTTTAGCATTCCAGAACTTCTTCGTGCCCTCGCGCTGGAGCCGCGCGGCGTAACCGCGTAACTCATCCGCGCGTTTCGACATGGCCGGAAGATTCCACTCCGGGTGGCGGGCGATTTGTTCCTCCACGTCGGCCACGCGCTTCAGTGAGTGGAACAGCGAGATCGTCAGAAACGCGTCCTGGGCGCCGAACGGAAGGAGATCCCAGTAGTTGTTGCCCACGCCACACCCCGGAAATATATTCTTTTTTCCATCCGCGCCGATGGTAAAACCGGGCCGGCCGTCGTGGCCCACCCACGGCACGACCGCGACGCCGTTTTTTGCCAAGGCAAACTCATTCACTGCAAAATCCGTCGCCCGCCGCATCCGGTCAAGATTCGCCCGGAGAAAATCCACGTCCGTGGTCCAGTCAAAGTAATCCACGCAAGCCTCCAGCCACTGCGGATTGTTCACGGGATGGCGCGAGTCAACCGCCGTGTGCAGGGCGCGAAGAACAATGTGCGCCGGCGCGGCGTTCCCAAAATTCACCCGCAAACGCGTAATACGCCCCATCCACAATGGATGCCGATACGCCGCAATCATGGTCGCCCGCCGGTCGTGTCCCAACGCCACCGGCGGCGGGGTGGAACTGAACTCGATGCGCCGCGTGGCGTTGAACTCCGGCGCGTCGGCCGTGGTCCATTCGAGAAACGGCTTCGCGTCGCTGGGCAACACGCCGTTCCATTCGATGGCAATGAACGGCGTAACCAGCGTGTCCACATTGATCGCCGGCGGCGTCAGCGAGGCATGCGGGCCGAGATCCAGTTGCAGCCCGATGCTCGGATCATGCCTGACGACCGTCACCGCGGTCGTTTCCCAGCCGGCGAACGAGGTGAACAGAGGTTCACAGAACATCGCCGCATAGGAATCACCCGCGTGCGAGAAAAGCCAGCCCGCCCCGCCGGCCTGCGCCCACGTTGGAAACGGCCAGCCATCGTCATGCGCGTGACCGCGATGCTGGTTGCTCGTCACATAACCTTCATCGTCAATCTTCCGCTCCAGCAACTGTGATCCGTAGAATTCCCGCATTGCCGCTGCGCTCGCGTTCGTGCCGATCGCCGGCCATAAGACGGAGGGGAGGATGTAAGGCAGATCAAATGTCACGGCTGTTCGCGGGCTTTGGCGAAGCAAGAACAAGTCGCGCAACTGATCGATCGCCAACTGTTGCCCGTCCACGATGAACTCGGGGAACTCATTTTCCCCGGTTGGACCCGGCGCAGCGGATGCCGTGAAAACAAGACCCAATAATGCTGATACCTGGATTAATTGGGGCAGTCGTCTCATGGTGTTTTCGGTCGGTTGGATATCGTGAATTGCATTTGAAATCCGTTCAACAAACCCGGTTGATTTCCAAGTGCAGGAGACGGCCTAGTTTTTCAAGCTTGTGCGCGATATGGCCGACGCCGACCGCGCAATGATGCGCCGGACCATGCCCGTTCCAGTCGTTCACAAACCTCCGAGCACCGACGCTGAAGCGATAGCGGCTGTTGGTGTTGCCGATTTCCAGAATCGGGCCGGGAACGGATTCACCTTCGGCCATGAGCAGTTTTAATCTACCGTCTTTCGTCTCAACGACAGAAAGCAATGTCACCGGACCATGTTTCACAGACATCTCCACTGAAAGTCCTCGGCCCACTTTGCCGTGATACACCTTGAGCGGACGCACCTTGGTTTTGCCCTGGGCAATCGCTATGTGGCCAGGGCCGTCGTGGCCCATGAGCACCACGTCGTCTTTGAAATCCATCGCGTAATATTCCGTGAACGAGCCGCCCACGCCGAACGTGTCCATGATTTTCATGGCCTGCGCATTCTTCACTTCATATTCGCCAGCCACGGGAATTCCGCGCGCCGTCAGCAGCGAATTGCCGAGAATGATCGAACTGATGGTGTCTTCGTTGTCCACATTACCGGTGCCCATGTAATAGTATGCCAGCGAACCGAGGTCGTGCTCTTTCGCCAGACGGTCGAGGGCCACGGATGTTTTGGCGGCGCGCTCCAGTTCCACCGACGAGCAGTCGGCCTGCACATCGAAAACTTTTCTGAAATGCGCCACGCGATCCTTGATCTGCTTGGTCGTCACATTGCGGCGCAGTGCGGCGAGTTCGTCTACCTCCACGATTTCCAGGTGTCCGCCAAACGTCGCGCTTTGCAGGGTCGTGTCGGAGGCGATGTCCAGCATCCCGCCGTAATAATGGCCCATCAAACCGAGGCGGTTGTGGAACATCGTGTGGGCCACGCGGGCGGCTTCGATCCACGCGTCCACTTCGTCCCAGCAGACCGGATCGTCATGCAACATGCCGGTCACCTGGTGGAAATCAATGCCGGCGCGATTGAAGACATTGGCAATTTCCGGCACGGGACAAGCCGCGCAAGACGCCAACCAGTCCCCGGTCATGGCGGTGCGGTCGCCCATCGCATTGAACTTGGCGTAATCAATCGCCGCTTCGGGCGCGAGGTTCAAAATGATGACCGGCACTTTCGCGCGTTGCACCACGGGCAGCACGGTGGAGGAAAGCGCGTAGGTCGTGACGTGCAAAAAAATCACGTCCACATCCGCCTGGCGGAATGCATGGCCCGCCGCCAAAGCCTTTTTTGGATTATCAATGAGTCCGAGGTTCACCACCTCGACGCCGGGACGTTCGAGCTTTTTCTGGACGGTGCGAACGTAGCTTTCGAGGCGCGGCTTAAGTCCCTTGAACTGCGGCCAGTAAGTATCGAGGCCGATGCCAAAGAGGCCGATGCGTAATGGGTTGGATGCTTTAGATGCTTTCATGGTTGTTTTTGATTGGCTGCCGGAGGCGGCGCAAGTTCGAGATATTGCTCATACCACGGGACTTCCTGCTCGTTGAGGGCGCGATTCGGCAAGCCGGATGGCACCATCTGTTTCGCCCACGCCGCGACCTCCGACCGCAGGCGGTGGGCAATCTCCGGGTGCGCTTTGATCAGGTTGCGCCGCTCGTTCTCGTCCGTCGAGAGGTCGAACAGGAATTCACCGGCATTGCCGGCCTGGAGATATTTCCATTGACCCGAGCGCACCGCCGCCTGATTCCAAAAACGCCAGAACAGCGCTTCGTGCGGCGCGTTGGTTTTCTTGCCCACCAGAAACGGGATGAGATCAACGCCGTCCAGTTTACCATCGGGCGGCAATCCGGCCGCCGCGATGGCCGTCGCGGCAATGTCGAGCGAACTGACCGGCTGCGTGAAAACTTTCCCGGCGGGCAAGCCGCCTTTCCAGCGCAGCAAAAACGGCACGCGAATGCCACCCTCGGTAAGCATGCCCTTTTCACCGATCCACGGGTCATTGAGAGAGCCGTCCCAGTCGGGGGTGGAGACGTTGACGGGCAGCGTGTCTTTCTTGGTCAGTTTCAGCGGCGCGCCGTTGTCGCTGGTGAACACCAACAGCGTGTGGTCATCAATGCCGTTTGCCTGCAACGCAGCGAGGATGCGCCCGACGCCGTCGTCCACGGCGGCGATCATTGCCAAAGCGTGGCGGCGGCGCTCGGGCATCGGTCCGGGAAAGCGTGCCAGATATTTTTCCGTCGCTTCCAGCGGAACGTGAGGTGCGAAGTAGGCGAGGTAGAGGAAGAACGGTTTGTCGTGGTTCCTCCCGATGAATGCCAGCGCGGCGTCCGTCTGCACATCCACGCGGAACCGCGCATCCTTCACCCATTCGCCTTTCCGGTCCAGGCTTCTTCCGGCCAGATCGTAGTTGGCCCAGTAGCGTGACATTTGACCCTCAAAAAACTCTTCAAAGCCCCTTGCGACCGGCGAGTAGGCAAGCCGCGCGGATTCCGGAATGCGAATCTGCGGCGACGCCCCTGCGCTCGCTGGCAGATTCTTCGCGGCCCATTTGGCAGACACCGAATTCGGGTCGAGATGCCATTTGCCGACCATGCCGCACTGGTAACCGGCTTGCTGCAGGCGGTTGGCGAGGGTGGTTTCCGCCAGTGGCAAGGGACAATCAGGAATCGAATCGAAACCAAATCGTTGCTGGTAGCGACCCGTCAGCAAGCCAGCCCGCGAAGGACTGCATTGCGGCGAGGTGATGTAACCGGCGCTGCAGCGCACGCCCTCGCTCGCGAAGCGGTCAAGGTTTGGCGTGCGTATGTCCATCACGACTTCCTGACACCCAAGGTCGGCAAAGCCCTGGTCATCGGTCAGAATGACGATGATGTTGGGTTTGCGGTCGGGTTTCGCTATGGCAGCGGCTGACAAAGCGACCGACGGAGTCAGAGCCAAGCCTGAACCCGCCGCGCTCGCAAGCACGCCGGCGGCGAGGAAAGTGAGTGAATTTTTTATTAGATGTAGATTGCTCATGGTGTTTTCCTCTTGATGATGGTTGTCATGCGCCCCGGCGCGATCAACGGCTCACTGGCCGGTCTTGGCCTTTGCCTTACCAGCTGCAGCTTTGGGGTTGTAGGCCGGGTTGCGTTTAGGTATGACGGCCTCAGTCTCTTTGAGGAACGCATCGAGCCGCACTGAAAGTTGCTTCACGCGATCAGGTTGCGCGGAAGCCAGATCGCGCCTCTCGCCCGGATCATCGGCAAGGTTGTAAAGCTCATGTCGGTCAGATTGATCCGCATTGTCGCAATAGAATCGAATCAGCTTCCAGTCGCCTCGACGCACCGAGCTGGCGGGCGTGAGGGGCGTGGGCGCGGGCATGTGCTCGTATTCGCCGGGCACCTGCGAGTGAGGGAAGTGGCAATAGATTTCGTCACGCACGCTCTCGTTTTTTTCCAGCGACGGCCGCAGGCTGACGCCGTCAAAGCGGACTTCGGCAGGCAGTTTCCAGCCGAGCATATCTGCGAAGGTGGGAAAGAAATCCGTGCTTTGTGCCATCGCGCTTGTCTCTGTGCCCGGCTTCACCTTGCCGGGCCAGATCATCACCAGCGGCACGCGGGTGCCTCCTTCGTAGATGGTTCCCTTGCCAGCGCGCAAGGGTTGGGCGCTGGTAACCGGCACCTGACGGAACTCTTTCGGCATGTGTTCATTATTCGCGAGGAAATAAGGCCCGTTGTCCGAGGTGAAGACGATGATGGTGTTTTCCAGCAGACCGGCCTTGGTCAACGCGGCGACGAGCCGGCCCACGACTTCATCCAGCGTTTCAATCATGCCGGCATAGACGGGATTGCGCTGGAGCGATTTTGGATCGGCCTTGGCGCGATACTTGTCAATCTGCCTGTCCTTGGCCTGCCACGGTGCGTGAACTTCAAATGCCCAGTAGTTCAGGTAGAATGGCTTGTCTTTGTGCTGCTGCGCGATGAACTTGACGGCTTCATCACATAGATCGTCTTCCAGATTATCGCCGGGTTTGCCATGACCCGGCCAGACCGGAAACGGATAAAACCAGCCCTTGGGCAGCGGACCGGCCTGAGGCGTGTGCGGAATATCAACGTCGAAGCCCTGCTGCAACGGGCTGTAAGGTTCGGGGCCGAGGTGCCATTTGCCGAAATGCGCGGTAACGTAGCCATCCGCCTTGAACGCTTTGGCCAGCGTGTAGTAGCGAGTCTGCAAACGTGTCACGCTCTCGGCAGTCAGCGCCTTTTGCGCCGGCGGAGAGGTGGCAACCAAATGCTTGTCAAAAACCTCCTTCGGCAGATGACACCACGGCTCGGTGATGCCGGTGCGCGCCGGATACAGGCCGGTCATGATGCTGGAACGCGTGGGCGAACAATACTGGCTGGCGGAGTAGAATTGATTGAATTTCACACCGCACCGGGCCAGCGCGTCAATGTTCGGAGTCTCGTGAAATGTGCTGCCATACAGCGAGAGATCATTCACCCCGAGATCATCGGCGAGGATGAAGACGACATTGGGCTTCGCTGGCAAGTCAGCACCGCGCAGCCCGGCCAGCGGCACGAGCAGCAGGGCGGCGGCGAGATGAATTTGTTTTTTCATATTTTGTCAGTTGAATGACTGCTTTCAAGGCATCTGGAAATCCCAACGACGAGGCTTTCCGCTATCTGGCTTGAGTTCGATCCAGTCAATCTCCACCGACTGATTCTGTGCGGGGAGATAAACACGCAGGATGCCGAGGGGGCCTGATGCCGGAATGGCGCTCGTGACGGTCTGCCAATCACCGGGATTGAGGGTGAACGACGACGACTTCGCTTGATCCGGATCGGTGCCGGGTGGGATCCACTCGACCTTGCCTTGTCCGCCCTGGGCACAACGGGCGCGGAATGTGACCGCGGCCGGACCGTGGGTGCCCGCCCCGATGCCGAGGAACGGCGAATCGCCTGTGCCCGCTACGGTAACGATGCCCTGCTTCACGGAGGCCTCGCATTTGCGGGCTTGCCAGCCTTGCAACGGGCCGGCCGGAGTGCTGACAGCTTTGCCCTTTTTTTTCCCGGTTGCTGTCACAGCGCCGGGATCGTAGGCGGGATTGCGAACGGGAACCACGGCGGCGGTGTCGCGCAGGAAACCGGTGATGAGTTTGTTCAACTCGCGGACGAGTTTGGGTTCTTGAGCGGCGAGGTTCTTTGTTTCGCCGGCGTCGTCCTTCAGGTTGTATAACTCGAAGCGGTCGCTGCCGTCGTCGTTGTCGCCGAAGAAACGAATGAGTTTCCAGTCGCCCTTGCGGATATAGGTGCTCGGCAGGAATCCGGGAATGTCTGCGGCTTGCTTTGCGCTGCCATGCGGGAAGTGGCAAAAGACGCGGTCACGCACCGGTTTCTTCCCCAGCAAGGTTGGCGTCTGGTCGAGGCCGTCGAGCTTCAGGTCGGCGTGCGGCTTGAGACCGCACATGGCGAGCAACGTGGGATACCAGTCCACACTTTGCAGCAACGCGTCGCTCGTCGTGCCCGGTTCCGTTTTGCGCGGCCAGACGACGATGCCCGGCTCGCGGGTGCCGCCTTCGTAGATCGAGGCCTTGCCGCTGCGCAACGGCAGATTGCTCGTCGCCGGCATGTTCTCAAAGCCTTCGGGGTCGGTGGTTTTCGGCGGATACGCCCAGCCGCCGTTGTCGGAAAAAAAGACGATGATGGTGTTATCGGCGATGCCGGCTTCATCCACTGCGGCGAGCAATCGGCCCACTCCGTCGTCGAGGCTCTTGACCATCGCGGCATAGAGCGGGTTGTGCTGCGGGTTCTTTGCGTCGGCCTTCGGCTTGAAGTAATCAATGTAATCTTGCCGCGCGTTCCACGGCGAATGCACGGAATACGCCCAATAGTTCACGTAGAATGGCTTGTCCTTGTGCTCGCGGATGAACTTCGCCGCCTCCGCCGACATGCGATCTTCGATGTGCGTGCCGGGCTGCGCGGGCAGCGGCGGATCGTTGATGAATTTCCACGGAGCGAGATAACCGCCGCCCGGCCCCGGCGCGCGAGGCGTATGCGGAAAATCCAGATCGAATCCCTGGTCCTTCGGCTCATAGTGATCCTCCGGGTGGTCTTTCCGGTTCCAGCCGAGATGCCACTTGCCAAAATGCGCCGTAGCGTAGCCCGCCTCCTTCAGCGCCTCGGCGAGCGTGAAATACTCCGGCTTCAGCCGTGTGAGGTTGTCGGCGTTGAGCACTTTCGTGGTGGGTTGTTTGCCGGCAATGAGCTTCTTTTCAAGCTGCACTTCCTCCAGATGGCAACTTGGTGAGGTGATACCGATGCGGGCCGGATAGAACCCGGTGAGGATGCTCGAACGCGTCGGTGAACACAGCGGGTTGGCGGCATAGGCCTGTGTGAAGCGCATCCCTCGGGCGGCCAGCCGGTCAATGTTCGGCGTCTCGTAGAACGTGCTGCCGAAACAGCCGCCATCCCGCCAGCCAAGGTCATCGGCGAGGATGAAGACGATGTTCGGCCGGTCGGTCTTCTTTTC
>CAIXBQ010000121.1 GCA_903917705.1 uncultured Verrucomicrobia subdivision 3 bacterium
AAGTTCGCCGTGACCGTGAGGCTGTTCGTCACGTTCATGTCCGTTCTTGGATTCGTCGTTGAACTGTCCGACCAGTCCACGAAATGATAGCCGGTGTCGGGCATGGCCGTCACCGCGGTGCCGTTTGCGCCGTAGTTCACCGTCTGCGGGCTGGTCCCGCTGATCGTCCCGTTCGTTCCCGCTGCGTACGTCAGCGTCAGGGCGCTGATCGCCAACTGGTAATCCTCCACCTCCCCATCCGGCGCCTCCCCCGTGTACGCCAGATTCGTCGTGCTGCTGAACCGGAACCGCGCCCACGTCCCCAACGTCGCCGCCGCATTCACCGGCACCCTGAAGCTCACCGTGTTCGTCCCCGCCACCATGGCCAGGTTCGTCAACACCTGATCGCCCGCATCCGCCCAGCTCCCATTCGTTTTGGCGTCCAGCCACCCGTTCAAATATCCCGCCCCCATCGCCACCACTTTCAGGGTCGCCCCCTGCCCTTGCGCCAGCACCCCCACCAACGTGATGCCATCCTCGCCGGTCCCATTCGTCCGCGCATCCGTGCTGGCGACATTCGTCGCGCCCAGCTGGTAGCCCGGCACGACCAAATGCCGCGCCCCGTTATTCACCTGCATGCTTGGATACGGTGCCGGCGCACGCCCGTATTCCCGATACAAACTCAACCCCGCCGGGCTGCTCGTGATGGACCCGGCCGCGTTCGCCAGCACCACGGTGTAATTCCCCTCGTTGGTCGGCCGCGCCCCCGTCACCGTGTAGCTCCCCGCCGTCGCCCCCAATATATTCGTCCCGTTGTATCGCCACTGATACCCCGGCGCCGGCACCCCCCCCGCCGTCACGCTGAACACCGCATTGCTGTTCACATACACCACCACCCCGGCCGGCTGGTTCGTGATCCCCACCGGCACGTTCACCGTCAACACCGCCACCGCGCTGGTGACCGAACCAAAATCGTTCATGACGACGACGCTGTAATTGCCGGCATCAGCCGGTTGGACATTGGTCAGCGTCAATAACGGCAACGTGCCACTGTCCAGGTTGGTCCCGTTCAATAGCCATTGATAATCCAGCGGTCCCGTGCCCGATGCGCCCGCAGAAAAACTGACCGTGCTCCCGGCGTTCACCGCCAGACTCTGCGGCTGGTTGGTGATGACGGGTAGTCCCGCCACTCGCAGCGCGCCGTCCGATTCAATCGTGGAGACGTCCCAGACCAGATTGGTCGGCAGGGACGGTAGATCAAAATACAGCACTTCGCCCACGAAGCTGCCGGAGGCCCTCGCAAAAAGCTGGAAGGTGTCGCCCTGTGCCAGCGGCGTGCCATCGGTGGTGATGTTGGTGATGACCAAAGTGGTGTCCGTGTATATCTCACCGGTCATGCCCCTGACCTGATCGTTGGTGATTACGCCGCTGGTCTTACTGATGCGGAAGGAGGCGTTGCCGTTGAGCGAAATCGTATTATTGATGGTGAGCGTGCCGATGTTGGTGATGCCGCCCGGAGCCAGCGTTGCGTAGGCCTGTTGCGTGACCGGCCCGTTTATGGTGCCCGTTCCGCTCAAGGTGCCGCCCGTCATCGTCACCACCGTCACAAATTCGCGTTGTGCCAGCGTCGTGGTCCCCATGATCGTCACCGCACTGCTGTTCAGCACGCCGTCCACTTGCAGCGTGCCTCCCGAAATCGTGACCGGACTGGTGCCAGATTGTGTGCCCGTGTAGCGCATCAGCCCCGCGCCGGATTTCGTGAGGGCGCCGGCATTACTCATATAACCGGACAGGAGCAAATCCACCGTGGACGGTCCGTCGGCCACATTGAAGGTGCTGGCGCTGACCAGATTGACGCCGCAGGTGATCAGCGAATTGGTGGCGGCTCCGTTGAAGTAGTAGGTGCTCCCGGTGGTGCGGATCTCGCCGGCCCCGATGACCGACCCGCCCGTCATGCTCAGTCCGCTCACATAGTTCTCGTGGTCGAACTGGAGGGTGGCGTTGTTGATGGTCACTCCGTAGCCGCCGGCGCCGGCGCCGAATCCGTGCGCCTGGGTGAACTGTGCCGCGGCACCGTTGGTCACCAAGAGCGGGCCGGTGCCGATGGATCGGGCCGCATACCAGCCGCCGCCCGTGGCCGTCAATCGCCCGCCCATGACGATGGTCCCGCCGGAATAGCTGCTTCCGGCGCTCAGCGTGAGGATTGCGCCAGGGGCGCCGGTCGTAACCAGGCTGCCCGGACCGCCGATGAGAGCGCTGATGGTGGCATTGCGACTGGCGGTTATGGTCACGCTGTTGGTCAGCAGGATTGTGTTCGTTCCCGCGACCGTGTAAGTGCCACCGCCGGTGGCGTTGAAATTGATACCTGCCGGCGCCACGTTGTTGGTGACGGTGACCGTGCAGTTCGTCGTCGTGCCGACGCCGAAACTGGCGGTGTTGCCATCGTTCCAGACGACGTTATTGCCCCCATACTGCCAGGGAATGCCCGTGCTGCCCCAGCTACCGCTGCCATCCTGAATGCTGCCCGTTCCGGAGTTGGCGTCCCAGGCCAGGGTCGCGCCGGACACCAGCGTGGTGGCGCAGGCACTGGCGCTGGCCGCCGAACTGCCGCCACTGTTCACTCCGGCCACGGTGTAACAATAGGTCACGCCCATGCCCAGCCCGCTATCCACAAAATTGGTGCCGATAACCGTGGCGACGGGCGTGCCGCCCCGGCTCACGATGTAACTCGCGGCCTCGGGCGTTCCCGTCCAGGTCACATTGATTTGCGAGGTGGAAACCGCTGTGGCGGCCACGCCCGATGGCACATTGGTGGCCGGGGCGGTCCCCGTGAAACCGATGACCTTGATGCCACCGTTGACCGCGAGGCTGGAGCTATCCCAAGCCATACCTGAACCCAAGGGCGGAAGAGTCGTGGCCGCAAAACCGCCCGTATAGCTGTTGGCGCTGAACAGGGTGAACGTGTCATTGGTCGTCAGTGTGCCGGCGACATTGGTGACGGTGAGCGTGCCGCCGTAATAGGCGGTGCTGATCCCTTTAACTTTGTCGGCGGTGCCGGCCGTGCGGTTGATTTCAAAATACGCTGCGCCCTGCAGGACCAGCGTGTTGCTTACCGTCAGTATGCCGATGCCGTTGAAACCGGGCGACAGCGTGCTGCCGGGTTGGTTGGTCACCGTGCCATAAATCGTGCCCGTGCCTCCCAGCAGGGCGCCGGCGGCCACGGTCACCGGCCCGCTCCCGATGGATCCGGGGCTGTTCACCAGCATTGCGCCGGCGTTGATCGCGGTGTTTCCCGTGTAGCGGTTGGTGCCCGAAAGGATGAGGATACCGTTGCCGGTTTTGAGCAGGGCGCCGATGGAGCCGTTCATGTTCGTGATGGCGGAGCTGATGGTCAGGTCGGCGGCGGGGGCGGCGGGGCCGCGGGTCACGACGAGCGGCAGGTTGCCCGTGGTTTGGATGCCGATCTTATTGGCGCTGACCACCGCCGGATTGCCGGCCGCATCCGAGGTGGCCGTGATGCCCGTGCCGTTGTAAAAAGAATAGTTGCCCCAGGTGTCGCCGGTGCCCGCGGCGGAAGCCAGTGTTCCGCCGGTCATGGTGATGGTATTGTCGATGGTTTGGCGTATCCCGGCGGCGCTCTGGGTCACCATGCCGCCATTGATCGTGATCACGCCGATGTTGGCACTGTAATGAAGCACATCTTGCGCGGCCAAGTCGAGCGTGGCCCCGCTGTTGACCGTGATCGACGGCGTGGCGAAATTGGCGCTGTCGGCAAATTTTAACTGGAGTGTGCCGGCGCTGACCGTGGTGGCCCCGCTGTAGGTCGGGATCGTTTGGATGCTCAGCGTGCCAGCCCCCTGTTTGATCAATCCATCCACCCCGGCCAGGACCGCGCCGATGGTCGCGGTCTGGTTGCTGACGGTGATGGTCGGCGTGCCGGACAAAACATCCAGCGTCAGCGGCCCGCCGCTTCCGGTGTTCAGTGTCCAGTTGTGGCTGGGAGTCGTGTCGGCGAAATTGATCTGGCCGATGGTCCGGGCGCCGTCCAAAGTCACGGTTGCATTCGCGGTGATGTTCAAAGTTCCGAAGTTCGCCGTCTTGCCGGGGCCGGTGGCGACCACCCCCCCGCTCCAATTGGCCGTGTTGGTCCATGACCCGCCCCCCGTGTTCACCCACACGCCGTCGTAGGCCGGGATGATGGTGACCACCGCCACCGCACTCGTGATGCTGCCTTCGTTGTTGGTCACCACCACCGTGTAATTGCCGCCGTCGGCAGGCGTCGTCACCAGCACGGAAAACGGATTGGTCGCGGCGCCGGAAATGTTGGTGCCGTTTTTCAGCCACTGGTAATTAAACGGCTGCGCGCCGGTGGAGGCCACCATCAGCGTCAGCGGATTGCCCGCGGTGACCGTGGTGTTGGTGGGCTGGCTCGTAATGCTCGGCGGCAGCAGCGGCGCGCCCCCAAAGCTTTGATTCCACACCGCTTCGCCGCCCGGCGACCGGATGTAGCCGTTGCAGGACCAGAAGGAGTTCAGCGTCGCGCCGTTCGTGTTGATGTCGCAGACGGTCGAGCTGAAATCGCCATGGCGCCCGTTGGCCTGGATCACCGTGCCGGAGGTTCGGGCCATGATCGGTGTGCGCATGGAATTCGTCGGATCGGCGGCCGCGCGCCAGGCAACCCACATGTTGACCGGCAGCAGGTTGGTCGAGGCCGAATATTCCATCCACGACGCGCCCAGGTCGCCGTTCGGCGCGAGGTTTGCCGATCCGTAGCCGGTCGTGAAGCCAGCCTGCGGTGATTGATACCCTTGCTGCACCAGCGTCGGGGTCGTCGTGCTGGTGTCCACCTGCCACCAATACATCGCGCCGGTGTTCGCGGTCACCAAACGGTTGTTGCGCCAGCCCGGCGTGGCCGGATCCGAACAGCCGGTGCTGCCCGCCACGTTGTAGCTGGTGTAGGTCGGGGTGCCACTGAGGACGTTGTCCATGCGCGTCACCCGGATCTGGCCGCCCGATGCGGAGCTGAAATACATCGGTCCACCCGCCGGCGCACCGTTCATCCGGGCCGCACGGCCGTAGGTACTCGTGGTCTGCGATACGATCGTGAACGTGGCATTGTTGGAATCCAGCACCGAGGATTTGTTGATCACCGCCGTGCCGGTCGTGGCGCAGATCACATAAACATCCGCATTGAATCCAATTTTGCTGCCGTCATAGGCCCCGGCAAAACCGATCTTGTGCACCTCGGTGAAACCCTGAGTCGGGTCGGAGGTGTTGGAAACGGCGAAATACGCATTGGTGATGTCGCTGCCGCTGCCGTTGGCCTCAATCACAAACCGCTGCGCAATGTCGTCGTAGGTGATGTTGGGATCCAGCGTGGCCACCCCGGGCGTGAGCGAGCTGAACAGGCTGTCCAATCCGCCGCTGCCCACCAGCGTGCCGCTCTTGTTGTAGATCCGGTAGATACCGTTGATGATATCCATCACGTGGTTGGGCCCGGTCACCGCATTGGGGTCATTGGGCCACCAGAATGTGTCCGCGCCGGTGGGCCCGTTGAAGCCGACATTGATTTGCGTGTCGGCGGCTAGACAGACATGGCTGGCGACCGCGAAGGCGGCAACCATGAACAGTCGGATGACAACCTTAGTCTTGAGGAATAGATTCATATAAAAAAAAGATTTGCACCGGTTTTGTTATAAACCAGCAGGGTTAATTATCGTCAAATATATATCAGGACTTACCCCATCACGGCTGAGGCGGGTAGACGAGCCTGAGAAAAACGCCCGGGTTGGCCTGGTCCACCGGCACAATAACCTGATTCGTCGTCGTCGAACCCGGCCACGCTTTCCAGTCCGATCCCAAGCCGGCGTCCAGCGCATTGGTCTGCACCTGCAACTGCCACCCGATCCGGTCAGCCGGCCACATAAGCATCAATGACGAGCCGCTCAAGGCCGCCACAATGTTCGTCGAGACCGTGTTCACGCTCATGGCAAATGCCGCCGTCACCGTGAGGTTACTGCTGACGTTGACCTCCGTTCGCGGATTCAGGGTGCTGCCATCACTCCAGCCGGTGAACGCGTAGCCCGCATTAGCCACCGCACTGACCGCCGAACCGCTGGAGGCGTAGTTTACCAACTGAGTGGCCAGGCCGGATATATAGCCGTTGCTTCCGGCAAAATAACTCAGCGTATAGGTATTGATCACGAAGTTCGCCGTGACCGTGAGGCTGTTCGTCACGTTCATGTCCGTTCTTGGATTCGTCGTTGAACTGTCCGACCAGTCCACGAAATGATAGCCGGTGTCGGGCATGGCCGTCACCGCGGTGCCGTTTGCGCCGTAGTTCACC
>CAIXBQ010000122.1 GCA_903917705.1 uncultured Verrucomicrobia subdivision 3 bacterium
CTGAAGCTGCGCTTAAAATGAGCCGCCTCAACCCATGCCGGATGTCAACCCATTCTTGACTTTTCTTTCACTCACCATCCACCAGACCACCCGAAGCCAAACAACTTTCCAAAAAATGGATTATTCAGACGCACTCTTAGGATCGTAGTCTGCCGGGTTGGCTTGAACAAACCAAGGCATGTCTCCACCGGTCGTCCAAATGAGATTGGTGGCGTTCAACGCGGAGGCCATATCTACTACCGTCAAATAGGCATTGGAACTGGTGACCGAACCCGTAGTATCGCTAACCACAGCGTCATAGGTTCCCTGATTTGCCAGCAACAAATTCGTCAAGGTCAAAATTGAGTCGGTTCGATTGCTGATATTAATTCCATTAAACCGCCATTGGTAGGTAAGCATTCCGGTGCCGGTGGCCACGACGCTGAAAGTGACATTGCTGCTCCAGACAGCCGTCAAACTGGCAGGCTGGGTGGTGATGACCGGCTGCGCGCCGCTGGCGAGCGCCAGCATAAGTCCCAGCGCAGCAACCAGAAGTTTAACCCGCACAGGTTTCATTTCTTCGTATGGTTCGGGATGTAAAACCCGCCGTCAAGCCGGCAGACTGAAAATCAGGGCAATTGGAAGGTTGCAAGATTGCCGGAGCGCGACCATGACCCGGACCCGCCGGCTAATCCTTCACCACCGGGCGGAGGATGAGATTGCGATATTCAATGCCGGTGTGGTCGCCTTGCAGATAGATCGGACCGGGCCGGTCCACTTCCGGCCAGAGCGCCCCGCCGGTCGGGCCCAGCACCGGCTGGTTGTCGATGATCTTCACGCCGTTCAGCGTGACGCTCGCATGGCGCTGGACAAAAAATATGTCGAGCGTCTGCCATTCGCCCGCCGGTTTTTCAGCCGCCACCACCGGTTTGATGCGGCTGTAGATGGCGCCCATGTTGTGCGAATCGACCGGCTTGCCAAAACTGTCAAACACCTGCACCTCGTCGATGCCGCGCAGATAGATGCCGCTGTTCCCGCCCTTGGCCACGCGGGTCTCGGCGTGCAGGTAGAAATCCTCAAACTCGGCCACCGTCCGCAGATTCCCAAAGTGGCGGCGGGTCTGGCCGGGAACCGGGGTGAGGTCGTTCACCAGCAGGCCGTCGGCCGCGTGCCAGCCGTTGTCCGCGCCCGCCTCGACGAGCCGCCAGCCGTCCAGATTGGTGCCGTTGAACAACTCGATGGGCGCGCCGTACTTCACGCGGCCCAGGTCCGGTGCATCCGGCAACGGCGGCTGCCGGTGACCGGAAAACTCCGCGCGACTCTCGCCGCCGCCGGCCTTGGGCGTGACGCTGACGAATTTCAAGTTGTCGCCGGCGAGGGTGGCGGTGAGGGTTTCGGTGATGATGACGGGTTTGCCGTCGGCATTCTTGCGGCCGGTCTCATGCCGGCGGGTGACGATCAATTGACCGTCGGAAAGCTTCGCGCTATTCAGCGGGAACACACTGCCGCCGCCCCAGAGCATTTCCGCCCGCAAGCCGTCGCCGCCCTCCGTCACGCCGAGCCAGCCCGCCCCGCCGCCGGGCAGGTGCAGCGACCAATAGCCGAGAAAAGGATTGTCCGCCGCGCGGCCGAGCAGGCTGACGAGACAAAATGTGACGGCGCAAAATAACCGGCCCAGATGGCGGATGGATTTCATTTTCGTTTTATGAAGGAAAGCCGGACGGACGACAAGGCAAAAGCCACCGCCGGATTGTTATTTTCACCCATGCGACTTGAGATAATTGTCGTAGATCATCTTGAGCGTGATGAGCACCACCATGGTGAGGAAGACGGGCCGGATGAACCGCGTGCCGCGCGTGACCACCATCTTGCTGCCGGCCCGCGCGCCCAGCCATTGGCCCGCGCCCATGATGAGACCGGCGGCGAACCACACCTTTTGCGCGAGCAGCATCAGGAGGAGCGACGCGAGGTTGCTGGCGCAGTTGAGCGCCTTGGTATTGGCGGTGGCTTTGGAAAGATTGAATCCTAGGCCCAGCATAAACGCCAGCGCCAGAAACGTCCCCATGCCTGGCCCGAGAAACCCGTCGTACAAGCCCAAGCTGAAAGCGATGAGAAAATCGAACTTCACCCGCGAGATCCGGGGGTGGATATCCGTTTCGCCCAACTGCGGCCGCAGCCAGACGAAGATGGCCACGGCGAACAGGAGGACCGGCACAAGCCGCTTGAGCAGATGGGAATCGAATTGCTGGACCAGCAGGGTGCCGACGAGCGAACCGAGAAACGCCAGCAGACAGGCCCGGCGGACTTCCCGCCAGTTCAACACGCCGGCCCGGGCGAAATGAAACGTGGCACTGGTGGAACCAAAGCTGGCCTGCAGCTTGTTCGTGCCGAGAGCAAACAACGGGTCGGGACAGAGATTGAGCAGCACGGGCAGCGTCAGCAGTCCGCCGCCGCCCGCGATGGAGTCCACAAAGCCCGCCGTGAGGCCGGTCAAAAACAACAGACCGATCTGCCACCATTCAATCATCCGGAAAGTCTAGTGATGCGGCCGCCAAGCGCAAATACGCAGAACGGGCTTCGTCACCGGACGATGAAACCACCCCGGCCGGAATTTTGGACTTTGAACTTCGGGCGCTTAACCCTAGTTTGCCGCCATGTTTCGTCCGTGCATCGACCTGCATGAAGGTAAAGTTAAACAAATCGTCGGCGGCACGCTGGGCGACGCCAGCGTGCGCACCAATTTTGTTGCCGAGCAACCGGCGGCATGGTTTGCCGACCTTTACCGGCGCGACAACCTGACCGGCGGCCACGTCATCATGCTCGGCTCCGGCAATGAAGCCGAGGCGCGCGCCGCGCTCGCCGCCTTTCCCGGCGGTCTCCAGCTTGGCGGCGGCGTGAATGCCCAAAACGCGCGCGACTGGCTGGACGCCGGCGCCTCGCATGTCATCGTGACGAGCTGGGTCTTTCGCGAGGGACGCGTGGACTGGACGCGGCTTGGCGAACTGGTCAAGGCCATCGGCAAGGATCGCCTCGTGCTGGACTTGAGCTGCCGCAAGCGCGGGGACGATTATTTTGTCGTCACCGACCGCTGGCAGAAATTCACCGAGCGCGTGGTGAATGAGGAAACCATGAAGCAGTTTTCCGCCCTGTGCGCGGAGTTTCTAATCCATGCCGTGGATGTGGAAGGCCTATGCCGGGGCATTGACCGCGAGCTCGTCGAGAAACTGGGCCGCTGGACGACGATCCCGACGACCTATGCCGGCGGCGCCAACTCACTGACGGACCTGGAGGAAGTCACCCGCCTCGGCGGCGGCAAGATCCACCTGACCATCGGCTCGGCGCTGGACATCTTCGGCGGCCGCGGGGTGCGCTATGCCGACTGCGTGAAGTTCAATCGCGCCGCCGGCCGGTAGCAGCTTGACATTATCCGCGGCTTGTCTTATTTTCCTGTCTAAACAGAAATGTCATTAAATCCCGTCATCCAGAAGATGGTCCTCCACTGGGGGGAAATGGGCGCGCGCTGGGGCATCAACCGGACAGTGGCCCAGATCCATGCCCTGCTCTACTTCTCCCCCAAGCCGCTGACGGCGGATGAGGTGGTCGAGGCGCTGGGCGTGGCCCGGTCACATGTCAGCAACAGCCTGAAAGAGTTGCAATCCTGGGGCGTGGTCAAGGGCGTCCACATCCTGGGCGACCGTCGGGAACACTTCGAATCCATCAAGGATGTGTGGCAAATGTTCGAGATTCTGCTGGATGAACGCAAGCGGCGCGAAATGGACCCCACGCTCAAGGCGCTCCGGGAAACCTCGGCCCAACTGGCCGGCGGCCCGCCCGTGGACCCGCACACCCAACAGCGGCTGGCGGAGATGCTGGAATTCTTCGAGCAGATGGACGGCTGGTTTGGCGAAGTGCGCCGGCTGCCGCTCCCGGCGCGGATCAAGCTGGTCAAGCTGGGTGCCCGCGTCTCCAAGTGGCTGAAATGATTTTTTTTGAATGTATTTTTCACTTAATACAGGAAATACTGATATATGCACAAAACCACCCTCCATGCCGTCACCGGCGCCTTCGGATACTCCGGCCGCTATCTGGCCAAACGCCTGCTGGACGAAGGCTGTCAGGTCATCACGCTGACCAATTCGCCAGCGCGGGCAAATCCGTTTGGTGACCGGGTTCGGGCGTTTCCGCTGGCTTTCCACGAGCCGGATCAACTGGCGCGGACGCTCGCCGGCGTGGACGTGCTTTATAATACCTATTGGGTGCGGTTCAACCACGCGACGTTCACGCATGAACAGGCCGTGAAAAACACGCTGACGCTATTTGCGGCAGCCAAGCGCGCAGGCGTCCGCCGCGTGGTCCATGTCAGTATCACCAATCCCCGGGAAGATTCGCCGCTGGAATATTTCGCCGGCAAGGCGCGGCTGGAACACGCCCTGATGGAAAGCGGACTGGCCTATTCCATCCTCCGGCCCACGGTGCTGTTCGGCCGCGAGGATATCCTGATCAACAACATCGCGTGGGCCTTGCGTCGATTTCCCGTCTTCGCGGTGTTTGGCGATGGCTCGTATCGACTGCAACCGATCGCCGTCGAGGATCTGGCGGCGCTGGCAGCGGCGGAAGGCCAGCGGTCTGAAAACAAAATCGTCAATGCCATCGGGCCGGACACCTTCACCTACCGTGAATTGGTCGAGTCGGTCGGCGAAGCCATCGGCCGCAAACGGCCGCTGGTCCGGGTTTCGCCGGGCGCGGGTTATGCCGCGAGCCGGGTAATCGGCTGGCTTGTGCGGGACACGTTCATCACCCGCGAAGAAATCAAGGGACTGATGGATGGCCTGCTCTACGTGGAGGCGCCGCCGGCCGGTCCAACCCGATTAACCGTCTGGATGCGGGCCAATGCCGAAACACTGGGCCGCCATTACGCCAGCGAAATGGCGCGACGACAGGATCGCCAGGCACCCTACTTCCCGGCTTGACCAAGCTGGGAACAAAAAACCGCCGCCGGAAGCAAATCCCGGCGGCGGCTGAATACAACAAACAATTACGCTTTGACTTCTTCAATCTTGGTGGCATGGAGCATTTCCTTGCCATCCTTTTCCGTCACTTTGCCGGTGACCGTCACTTTTTCCCCCTCGGCCTTGCTGCAGATGTTCTGGTGGAACGTCTTGGCTTCCTTGCCGGTGAGGTGATAGATGACTTCCTTGCCGTCCACGGTAGCTTTCACGACCGTCTCGCATTTGTCAGCCGTGTGCAAAGCACATTTGGCGCAGAGCGCCGTCCCGGTGACGGTGACTTCTTTGCTGTCGGCGGCGAACGCGGTGGTGGTAAGTCCGGCCAGCGCGATCCCGGCTAACAGGGCGATGGTGAGTTTCAATTTATTCATAGGCATTTGGTTTTGGTTGATGTTGGTTTTTTGACTGCTCAGATAAGACAGTAGCACTGGTCCGGTCGTTCAACCAAATTAATCTGCTCAGGCGGCAAAGAGCTCCGCCACGGTCAGTTGAAACTGCGGGACGAGCTTTTCCGAAAGGACTTCGCCCCCGGCCAGAATCCCCTTCAACACGAGCCCCCATTCCAGGCTGTGGTAGATCTCCACGTTATCGTAGCGCGGGTCCACCATCCAAAGGCGCGGAACGCGAATATGCTCGTATATCTCCTTTTTCACCACCGTATCGGCATGGTGATCGTCGCGGCTGATGATTTCCACGGCCAGAAACAGCCGGCCGGTGGCCGCCATCACGAGCGCCAGGTCGGGGCAGATCGCCGTGGTGCGGGTGATTTGAACCTTTGTGCGCGGCGCCAACAATTGCGTACCAGTCAGACCGGCCACACCGGCAGCCAGCTCACGATGGAGCCGCTCACAGATCTTTTCGTGGCGGTCGCCGGGCGCGGAACGCGGCAGCGTCGCGCCATCAAGAATTTCTTCGTAAGGCCGGCTCACGCGCCAAATCAAAACAGTGATTCAAACCTTCGGCAAGCCACGAATTGCCCCCCCGGGCGGCGGGGAAAACTTTTTGGCTCGCTTCCGGCGTCTTCTTTCCGCAAAATTTTCCAGCGCGAGCATGAAAGCAAAAATCATCATCACCCCAAAGAAAGCCGTCCTGGATCCGCAGGGCAAAACCGTCCAGACCGCCCTCGAACACATGGGCTACACGGGCGTCACCGGCGTTCACATCGGCAAATACATCGAGATCGACCTCGCCCCGGGGACGGACAAGGCAGCGGCGCATAAGGCGCTGAACGACGCCGCCTTCAAATTGTTGAGCAACCCGGTGATTGAAGATTACAAACTTGAAATTGAGTGATTGGTTAAATAGTTGCAGCGTTAAATCGTGAAACCGGCGGACGCCTCTTCCGATTCAACCATTCAACGATTTAATAATTTAACGAACATGAATTTCTCCATTCTCCAATTTCCCGCCAGCAACTGCGATCAGGATGCCGTCCATGCCGTCCGCCTGCTCGGCCATTCCGCCCGCCTCGTCTGGCACAAGGATGCCGCGCTGGGCGACACCGACGTGGTGATCGTGCCCGGCGGTTTCAGCTACGGCGATTACCTCCGCTGCGGCGCGATCGCGCGGTTCAGCCCCGTGATGCAGGCCGTGAAACAGTTCGCCGACAACGGCGGCCTCGTCCTCGGCGTCTGCAACGGCTTTCAAGTCCTGACCGAATCGCATCTGCTGCCCGGCGCGCTCATCCGCAACCGCGACCTGCAATTCCATTGCGAAAACATTTTTCTCAAGACCGCCACGAACGATTCGCCGTTCACGAGCAAAATTCCGGCGGGGAAAATTCTCCGCGTGCCCATCGCCCACGGCGAAGGCTGCTATTTTGCTGACGAAGCAACGCTCGCGAAGCTCAAGGCCAACAACCAAATCCTGTGGCAATACTGCGACGCGAACGGAAACCTGACCGACACCGCGAATCCGAACGGCGCGCTGCAAAACATCGCCGGCATCTGCAATGAAAAGCGCAACGTGGCCGGCCTGATGCCGCATCCCGAACGCGCCTGCGAACCGCTCCTTGGCAGCGACGACGGCAAATGGATTTTAGAAAGCATCTTCGCCGCGCTCAAAAACAAAACCGTCGCGCAAGCGGCCTAATCATTTCCTCCGATGACCGAACCCGCCATCACCCCAGAGTTGGTTGCCAAACACAACCTCACCCCCGAAGAATACGCCCACGCCAAGGAAATCCTCGGCGGCCGCACGCCCAGCTACACCGAGCTGGGCATTTTCTCCGTGATGTGGAGCGAGCATTGCAGTTACAAGAACACGCGCCCGCTGCTCAAGACCTTCCCCACCAAGTCGCCCAAAATCCTCGTCGGGGCGGGCGAGGAAAATGCCGGCATCATTGACATCGGCGACGGCATCGCCATCGCGTTCAAAATCGAATCCCACAACCACCCCAGCGCGGTCGAACCGTTCCAGGGCGCGACCACCGGCGTCGGCGGCATCGTGCGCGACATCTTCACGATGGGCGCGCGGCCGGTCTGCGCGGTCAACTCACTGCGTTTCGGCGAAATTTCAAATCCCAATAACCGCCGCCTATTTGCCGGGGTCGTCAGCGGCATCGCGCATTACGGCAATTGCTTCGGCATACCAACCATCGCCGGCGAGGTTTATTTCGACAAATCCTACGAAGGCAATCCGCTGGTAAACGCGTTCTGCCTCGGCGTGCTGCGGCATGAACAGATCACGCGCGGCGCAGCCAGGGGCGTCGGCAATCCGGTGTTTTACGTGGGCCCGGCGACAGGTCGCGACGGCCTCGCGGGCGCGGCGTTTGCGTCGCAGGATTTGACCGAGGAATCCGCCGAGCAACAGCGCGGCGCGGTGCAGGTCGGCGATCCGTTCATGGAAAAGCTCGTCTGCGAAGCGTGCCTCGAACTGCTCGCCACCGGCGCGGTCGCCGGCATGCAGGACATGGGCGCGGCCGGCCTGACCTGCTCCACCTGCGAAATGGCCGCCCGCGCCGGCACCGGCATCGAGATTGAGCTGGATAAAGTGCCGCAGCGCGCGCCGAACATGAGCAGCTACGAGATCATGCTTTCGGAATCGCAGGAGCGCATGCTCATCGTCGTCCACAAGGGCCGCGAAGAGGAAGTGAAGCGCATTTTCGACAAGTGGGATCTGCCATGGTCCGAGATCGGCATCATCACCAACACCGGCCACATGGTCGTACGCCACGGCGGCAAACTCATCGTGGACATTCCCGCCAAGAAAATCGCCGATGAATCGCCCGTGTACCAGCGCGAAGCGCAGGAGCCCGCGTATTTGAAGGAAGTCCGCGCCTTCCGCCTCGACGGCATCGCCGACACCACCACGCCCGCTGAAAATTTGAAGCAGCTGCTCGCGTGGCCGAGCATCGCGTCCAAGAACTGGGTGTATCGCCAGATGATCATCAGGTTCGCGACGGCTCCGTGGTGCTGCCCGGCAGCGATGCGGCGGTCATTCGCATCAAGACCGATTCATTACCCGTGATGAGCGCGGAACTCGCCGCCAAGGTCGGCGACCCGAAGGTTTCTGAAAAGCTCATCGCCATGACCGTGGATTGCAACGGCGGCTATGTTTATCTCGACCCGTATGAAGGCGGCAAAGCGGCCGTGACCGAGGCGTGCCGCAACCTCGCTTGCAGCGGCGCGATCCCGCTCGGCGCCACCGACAATCTCAACATGGCCAACCCGCACAAGCCGGAACTGTTCTGGCAGATGCGCGAAAGCGTGCGCGGCCTGGCCGAAGGCTGCACCGCCTTCAACGCCCCCGTCACCGGCGGCAACTGCTCGCTCTACAACCAGAACCCCAGCGGCCCCATCGACCCCACGCCCACCGTCGCCGTTGTCGGCATTGTGGAAAAGCCGGAGCACGTCACCACGCAATGGTTCAAGGACGAGGGCGACGCCATCATCCTGCTCGGCGAAGCCGCGGACCAGACCGACCCGATTCTCGGCCTCGGCGGCAGCGCCTATCTGCAAGTGATTCACGGCCTGAAAACCGGCTCGCCGCCCCGCTGCGATCTGGAAACCGCGAAGACCCTGCACACGACCCTGCTCGGCTTGATTCAAAGCGGCCTCGTGAAAAGTGCGCACGATTGCAGCGACGGCGGTCTCGCCGTTGCGCTCGCGGAAAGCTGCATCAGCCAACTCATCGCCCGCGAAACTCCGCGCTTGATCGGCGCGACGATTGACCTGAGCGCGATCAAGGATGTCCGTTTGGACGCCTTGCTCTTTGGCGAAACGCAATCGCGCATCGTCATCAGCTGCAAGGCGCTCGACGCCGTGAAAGTCGTCGAACGCGCCAAGCTCATGGGCGTGCCCGCCGTCCAGATCGGCAAAGTTGGCGGCGACCAGCTGACCGTGAAAACCGCCAGCGGCGAATTCTCCGCCCCGCTCACCGATCTGCACGATGCCTGGTGGAACAGCATCGCGCGGGCGATGGCGTAAGGTGAATGTCTCCATTTGCGCATCTGGTCGGAAGCTGGTTGATTGCCTCGGCAACGACCAATAATCCGCGAGACCGCAAGCTGGTGACGATGGCCGGCGTTTTACCTGATGCCGACGGCCTTGGCGTAATCGCCGACGTCGTCGGCTCTTTTATTTCCGGCAAGGAATGCACCTTTTACTACTACCAGACTTATCATCACCTGCTGCTGCACGGCTGGCCGGGCGCGGTGGTGATTTCAGTCTTGCTCACCTGTTTTGCAAAGCAGCGCTGGCGGGTTTTACTTTTGTGCCTGTTCACATTTCATCTGCATCTTCTTTGTGATTTGATTGGTTCGCACGGACCGACCGTCGGCGACTTGTGGCCGATCTGCTATTCCGAGCCGCTGTTCCGCCATCCCATTTGGTTTTGGAAACATCAATGGAAATTGGACGGCTGGCAAAACCAGACCTTTTTCATTCTGCTTTTCGTGACTTCGCTCTGGCTGGCGGTGAAACGTGGTTATTCGTTCGTTGAAGTCATCAGCTCGCGCTTGGACGCCATTTTTGTGGGTGTGCTCCGAAAGTGGTTTGCCCATCTGCCGCACCGCGAAAAGTTGCCGTAACAGCTTTCGGCAGAAAGCCACTATTTAGAAAAATTCCCGGAGAAGTCTGCGGCACTCTGCCGACGCGCCGCGGCAAATACCGTCCGACGGCATCCATACCCCGTCGCGGGGCATTCATTTGCCGCGGCGGGGCATATTTATCCCGCTGACCGGCATTCATACCCCGCTGGGCGGGGTCCATATCCCGCCGGTCGGGATATATATCCCGGGCGGGGGCATCCATATCCCGGCGGACGGGAAATATATGCCGAAAAGGTCGGATAATATGCCGTTCGGGGGCGTTCATTTCCCGCCGAACGGCAATTGAAGGGTCGGAGTGCCTATTTAATGGACACTTTACGGTGTAGGCGGCGTGGTAGGGGTGGTTTTGAGGAGGCGCGTTGGCTCGGCAAAGGCGTAAACGTCCAGCATGGTCGGCAACAGGTCGCTGCGCAGGACCAGACGGGTGACTTGGATTAACTGGTCGTTTTGGGCGGCGTTGTCATTTTCCAACCCTGTTTGGCGGCGGCGCCGCGGGGCCAGCCGGCATTTTTGAACATCCGGCCGGGGATTCCGGTCCATGTCATGCGCTCAGGCTGATAAACCGTTGGCAAATGGCCGTGCGGTTCGCTAAGCTGGTCAGAAGTTCATGCGACAATTCAGGAACATTGCGGTCAACGCCTTCATGGAGCTCATCCGGCAGCCGATTTTTCTGCTGCTGATGACGGGCTCGGTGCTCTTCGAGATCTTTCTCGCGGTGCCGTATTATTTCGCGTTCGGCGACGAAATGAAGCTCGTCAAGACGAGCGCGCTGGCGGTGATGCTGCTGACGGGTCTCTTCGGCGCGGTGTTGAGCGCGTCGGCCTCGCTGGCGCGGGAAATCCGCAGCGGCACGGCGCTGGCCGTGCTGTCCAAGCCGGTCGGGCGAGCGCAATTCCTGCTGGCGAAATTCGCCGGGCTGGCGGCGGCGCTCACCTTGCTGGCTTATGTGAACCTGATCGGGGTGCTGCTCGCCAGCTGGATGGCATTTGACGCCTATGGCTCGACCAACCTGCTGGCCATCGGTCTGTTCGGCGGCGGGGTGCTCCTGGCCTACGCGCTGGCGGGGTGCAGCAATTTTTTCCTCCGCCGCCCGTTTGCCAGCGACGCGGTGATGGCGCTGGTCGTGATGACGACGCTGGCGACGTTCGTCATTTTTCAGTTCACCCACCAGATGCAGAGCCTCGGCCAGCAGGCGGCGGTGGACTGGCGGCTGATTCCGGCGGGCATATTAATTCTGTTCGCGCTCTGGATCCTGGCGGCGCTGGCGCTGGCGTGCTCCACGCGGGTGGACATGATCGCGACGCTCGCAATCTGTTCGGCGGTTTTTCTGGTCGGGCTGATGTCGGATTATATCTTTATGCTGATGGGTGGCAAAGCCGACGGCAGCGGGCCGTGGTGGGCATCGATGCTTTACAGCATCCTCCCAAACTGGCAGCTTTTCTGGCTCGCCGACGCGCTGGAAACGGGCAAAAACACGTTTCAATGGGCATACGTCGGCAAGGCGCTCGGCTACACGGTCTGCTATGCCGGCGCCGCGCTGGCCGTGGGCGTGGCGCTGTTTGAGGACCGGGAATTGAGCTGAATGAATTTAATTGAAACCACGAAACACACCAGAAACGCGAAACAAAATCCTGTTCGTGTGATTCGTGCCTTTCGTGGTTAATAAAAAATGGAACGCAACATCCAAAAAAACGGGCTGGTGAACCTCGCGGTCGCGGTTCTGATCTTTCTCGCCGGCTTTGGCGTCACGGTTTTCGCCGGTTCGCTGGCGGGACAGGTGGCGGCGGTTTTCCTCGGCCTCGGCGTGCTGGTGGCGTTCATCAGCTGGTTCCAGATGCGGCTGGAGGAAAATGAACGGCTGGAACGGCTGGAGCTGGACGAGCTCGCCCGCAGCCGGGGGGCTTCTCTGTTTGAAAGCAAGGATGGCGGCAGCTTTCCGGCGCAGAACGCGCGGCTGCAATTTGACAAATATTTTGTGCCCGGCTTTGCGATTCTCGTGCTGCTGCTGGAGACGGGCGGGGCGTGGCTGCTCTGGAACTGGAGCGGCAAAACCACCATCGCCCTGAAGGACGCGAACGCCACGGCTTCGCTCTCGCTCTTCGCGATATTTGCGCTGGTGCTGTTTTTGATCGGCCGTTTTTCCGTGACGATCGCGCGGCTGGAAAACCACCGGCTGCTCCGGCCCGGGGCCAGCTTTTTGCTGGCGGGCGCCTATATCTGCGCGCTCGTGGCAATCGGCATAGCGGGCGTCGAGGCGAAATTTCCCCGCGCCGATTTCTGGGTCGCCCGCAGCCTTTGTGTTTTGCTCGGCTTGATGGCCGTGGAAAACCTGCTCACGCTACTGCTGGAAATCTATCGCCCGCGCGTCAAAGGCAAAATCGCCCGCCCGCTTTACGAAAGCCGCGTCGTCGGCATTTTCGCGCAGCCGGAAAGCCTGTTCACCACGGCGGCGCAGACACTGGATTACCAGTTCGGCTTCAAGGTTTCGGAAACGTGGTTTTTCAAGGCCGCCCGCAAAAACCTCCTGGCGCTGCTGCTCGTGCAGTTCACCGCCCTGATCCTGTCCACCATGGTGGTTTTTGTGGACGCCGGCGAACAGGCCGTGCTGGAACATTTCGGCAAACCGGCGCTGGCGCCGCTCGGACCGGGGGCGCATTTCAAACTGCCGTGGCCGATGGACAAGATTTACCGCTTTCGCACCGAGCAGATCCAGTCGTTTGCCGTCGGCTACACGCCGGATGCGCAGAGCGATGCCGCGAAAGTCGTGCTCTGGACGGTGGCCCACGCGAAGGAGGAAAACTTCCTCGTCGGCAACCGCGCCACGGTGGCTGCCGCCGCCACCGGCACGAATGATTCGGCCAATGCCAAGCCCATCGGCCTCATTACGGTCAGCATCCCGGTGCAGTTCCAGATCACGAACATCACCGACTGGGTCTATAAAAACGGCGAGCCGGAAGAATTACTGAAGAGCCTCGCCACGCGCGAAGTTGTCCGCTATCTCGCCGGCAGCGATCTGGACGATCTGCTTTCGCACGGCCGGCTGGAAGCGGCCTCCGCCCTGCGTGAAAAAATCCAAGCCTCGGCCAACGAACGCCAGCTCGGGGCCAAAATCGTATTCGTCGGCTTGCAGGACATCCATCCGCCCACCGCCGGCGAAGTGGCCGCGACTTACGAAAAAGTGGTCGGTGCGGGACAAACCAAGCTCGCCAAAATCCTTGACGCGGAATCTGCCGCCATCCGCGTGAATGCGCTGGCGGGCGCGGCGGCCTTCACGCTCACGAACGTCGCCGAAGCCAACCGGATTCAACTGGTGACCTCGAAGTTTGCCGAAGCGGCGCTGTTCACGAATCAGATTCCCGCATTTCAGGCCGCGCCGTCCGTGTATCGCCAGCGCCTGTACTTGCAGACCTTCGCCGAGGCCACCGCCAAGGCGCGCAAATACGTCCTGCTCGTCACCAACACCCAGGACGTCATCGTGCTTGATTTACAGGACAAAATCCGCGACGACCTGCTGAACCTTTCCATCACGAATACGCCATGAAAAAGAACCTGCTGACCCTCATCATCGCCGCCGTCTTGGTGGTAATTTTCACGCTGCTGCTCTTCACCTTCCAGGTGCGCCAGTCGGAAGTCGTCGTCGTCTCGACGTTCCTCAATCCGACGGACACCAAGACCAACGCGAATTTGTATGTGAAATGGCCGTGGCCCATCCAGAGCATCACGCGCTTCGACCAGCGGGTACAGAACTTCGAGGACAAGTTCAGCGAAAACTACACGGCGGACAGCACCATTTTGCTGACGAGCGTCTATGTCGGCTGGCGGATCTCCGATGGCCGGCAGTTCATGAACGTGTTCAAGGACGGTTCGGTGGCGGTCGCCCAGCAGCAGCTCGAAGGCATCCTGCGCAGCGCCAAGCTCGCGATCATCGGGAAACACAACCTGGCGGATTTCGTGAATTCCAATCCGGCGGATCTCAAGTTCGGCGACATCGAGAAGGAGATTCAGACCGCCGTGGCCACGGAGCTGGCCAAGCATAATTACGGCATCAGCATCGAATTCCTCGGCATCAAGAAGCTCGGCCTGCCGGAAAGCGTGACCCAGTCGGTGTTCGAACGCATGAAGTCGGACCGCAATAAATTGATCAGCAAGGCCCAGTTCGAGGGCGAAGGGGAGGCCGCCAAAATCAAATCCACGGCCGAGCGTCAGGCCGCCGACGTGCTGGCCAACGCGCAAGCCGCCGCCACCCGCATCAAGGGCGAAGGCGAAGCCGAGGCCGCCAAGACCTTGAACGTGTTCCAGCAAAACCCGGACCTCGCCATTTTCCTGGCGCAGCTCGAGACCCTGAAAAATTCGGCGAACCAGAAGACGACACTGATATTCGACGAGCGCCAGCCGCCGTTTAATTTGTTCCGCAGTCTGCCAGCCAACCCCACAGGCAAGTGACATGAGCGCCCACGATCAGCACGACCATCCGCACCCGCCGGAAATGCAGGACGCCGGCTCGCAGGCGCTGGCCGAGGCGTTGCGCAGCAGCTTCGTCATCGTCAAGATCGCCATGGCGGCGCTGGTGGTCGTCATCTTTGCCGCCGGGTTTTTCACCGTCGGCCCGCAGGAAAAGGCCGTCATCCTCCGCTTCGGCAAGCCGCAGGGCGAAGGCCAGAAAATGCTGCTTGGCGCGGGCTTGCATTGGTCCCTACCGTATCCGATCGACGAAGTCGTCCGCATTCCCATCACTGAAATCCAGAAGGTCGATTCCACCGTCGGCTGGTATCTCACCACGCCGGAAATGGAACTGGCCGGCACCGAACCGCCCGGCGGCTTGTCGCTCAATCCGCAGATTGACGGCTACGTGGTCACCGCCGACCGCAACATCATCCACTCCCGGGTCACGGTATCGTATCACATTGACGACCCGCGCACGGCCATCTTCAAATTCGCCAGCGGCACCAACCATGATTTCAACCTCGCCGGCGTATCCAACGCCGTGCAAAACGCCGCCAACAACGCACTCGTCGCCACCGCCGCGCGGTTTAATGTGGACGACATCCTGACCGGCGACATCTTCGGTTTTCAGGACGCCGTCCACCAACGCGTCAGCGAACTGGCCGAACGCGAGCATCTCGGAGTGGTCATTGACCAGTGCCAGGTGCACAGCGTCCCGCCCCGGCAGCTGAAGGATGTCTTCGCACAGGTCGCCTCCGCGCGCCAGAACTACGCCAAGCTCATCAACGATGCGCAGGGCGAGACGAACCGCATCCTGAGCCAGGCCGGCGCGCAGGCATCGTCCATCACCAACACCGCTGAATCCGCCCGCACCCGCTACGTCAAATACATTCAGGCCGACGCCCGAGCCTTCACCGAGCTTTTGCCCAAATATGAGAGCAACCCGAACCTGTATGTGCAACTGGAACTGGCCAAGGCCATGTCGCAGATTCTGACCAACGTGGAGAAGAACTTCCTGCCCACGCACACCGATGGCAAACCGGTTGAACTTCGGTTAATGTTGAACCGCGAACCGCCGCAGCCGAAATCGGCGGCGAATCCGTGAAATCAAACACCGGCAAACGTAAACCGTAAATTTTATGCAGGTCACGTCACTTTTGAGTCAGCACGAGCACGGGCCGGAGTGTGGCTGCGACCACGACCACGAACATTCCGTCGTGCATCTCTGGCAGGCCGTTCTCGGCGTCGTCTTTGTCCTCAACGCCTTCATTGTGGGCTGGGTGTTTGACGCCAGCAGCACGCTCGCCAGCGCCAGCGCCATGATCGGCTCGCTCATTCTTGGCTATCCCATCATCGTCACCGCCGTCAAGGATTTGCGGCGAGGCAACCTGAGCATAAACGAGCTCGTCGCCATTGCCGTGCTCGCCGCCTTCGCGTCCGGCGATTACAAGACCGCCGGCATCGTCGCCTTCTTCATGCTCACCGGCGAAATCATCGAGACCCGCACCGCCCAAGGCGCGCGCGACTCCATTGAATCGCTCATCAAACTCACGCCAACGAAAGCGCGCCGTCTCTTGAAAGACGGCAGCGAAGAAGAAGTCGCGGCCAGCCAACTCGCGGTCGGCGATGTCATCCGCGTCCGGCCCGGCGACAACGTCGCCGCCGACGGCGTTATTGTGAATGGCCAGGGTTCATTCAACCAGGCCACCATCACCGGCGAATCTTTGCCCGCAGAAAAAAACACCGGCGACGAGGTTTTCGCCGGCACGCAGAATTTAACGGGCGTCCTCGAAATCAAAGTCAGCCGCGCCGGCACCGACACGACACTGGGCCGCGTGCGCGAGCTCATCATCGCCGCAGAAAAAACCAAGCTCCCGATCCAGAAGATCGTGGATCAATACATGGGCTTTTACACACCGCTCGTGCTGGTCATCGGCGCGCTCGTCTGGGCGTTTACGCATGACTTGAACCGCGTTATCGCTGTGTTTGTCGTGTCCTGCCCCTGCGCCTTCATCCTGGCGACGCCGACGGCGATGGTCGCCGCGCTGTCCGCTGCCGCGCGGCTCGGCATTTTGATCAAGAACGTCGCGGACATCGAACTCGCCGCAAAAATCAATGCCTTCGTTTTCGACAAAACCGGCACACTCACCACCGGCCAGCTCGCCGTCAGCCGCCTCGCCCCGATTGGCGAAACCAAGCCGGCCGAACTGCTGCTGCTCGCCGCGTCCGCCGAAAAATACAGCAACCACCCGACCGCCAAGGCGCTTGCCACGCTGGCGGGCGAAGCCGGAGTTCCGCTGGCCGAGCCAAAAGATTTTTCCGAAACCGCCGGCCGCGGCGTAAAAGCGGAAATCAACGGCGCGAAGGTTTTGGTCGGGCGCGCCCAATGGCTTAAGGACAACGGCATCGACGCCGGTTTCGAGAAATCCGTGGACTTGAACGAGACGGAAGGCTGGAGCTTGATCTTTGTCGCCCGAAACGGAATGTGCGTCGGCTGGGTCGGCATGCAGGATCAAACCCGCGCCGAGGCGAAAGAAGCGCTGGCAGAATTGAAAGAGGCCGGCGTGCGCCGCATCGCGATGGTTTCCGGCGACCGTCAGGTAGTTGCCACCCGCGTGGCGGCCGAAATCGGCTGCGAAGAGGCGAAAGGCGATTGTCTGCCGCAAAACAAGGTTGAATTTGTCCGCGCCGTGAAAGCGAAAGGCTACAAAGTCGCGGTCATCGGCGACGGCGTGAATGACGCCCCCGCCCTGGCCGCGGGTGACATCGGGATCGCGATGGGCGCAGCGGGCAGCGAAGTGGCCATCCACAGCGCCACGATTGCGCTGATGAACAACGACCTGCGCCGACTGCCGTACCTGGTAAAGCTCTCCCGCAGCACGCGCACCGTCAACAACCAGAACTTACTGTTCGGCGTGCTGTTCATCATCGTCGGCCTGGCGGCAACCGCGTTCGGCTACATCGGCCCGATTGTTGCAGCCCTGCTGCACAATGTCGGCTCGCTGATTGTGATTTTTAACAGCGCCCGGCTCGTGCGCAAAGGCGAGGAACTGGAACATTTCCATCCCGAAATGGCCGCTCCGAAGTCCGGCACGGGTCCGGAAAACGCCAGCCAGCTCACGCCGAAGCTGACGTAGGGTTTGCAATTTGAAATTATGTCCGCCGATCAAGCATCCAATGGTGAAGTCGTCGTATCCGTGCGCGGGCTGACGAAAGTCTTCAAGGATTTTTGGAATCGCCCGAAGGCGCGCGCGGTGGACGACGTGGATTTTGAAGTGCGGCGCGGGGAGGTTTTCGGCTTGCTCGGACCCAACGGATCCGGCAAATCCACGACGGTCAAGCTGCTGCTCGGGTTGCTGAATCCCACCAAGGGACACATCGAGGTTTTCGGCCATTCGCCGCGCCATGTGCAGACCAAATCGCGCATCGGCTATCTACCGGAGGAATCGTATCTCTACCGCTACCTCAACTCGCGGGAGACGCTGGATTTTTTTGGAAATCTGTTCCATCTCAACCAGGCTGACCGCGACAGTCGTTCTGCGCAGTTGCTCGAAATGGTCGGCCTTGGCAAGACGCAGACACGCGCGGTCGGGGAGTTTTCCAAGGGGATGCAGCGCCGCATCGGCCTGGCGCAAGCGCTCATCAACGATCCTGACCTGGTGATTCTCGACGAACCGACCGCCGGACTTGATCCCATCGGCTGCCGCGAAGTGAAGGATTTGATCATCGCGCTGGCACGCCGCGGCAAGACGGTGATCTTGAGCAGCCACCTGCTGTCCGACGTCGAAGATGTGTGCGACCGCGTGGTCATTTACTACGGCGGAAAAATCCAGGCGGCCGGCACCCTCAAGGATCTGCTTGCCACGCCGGACACGCTGCGCATCACGACGCCCGTACTGCCGCGGGAAACGTTGGAACGCGTGCTGGAAATCATCCGCCGCGACCTTTCGACCGGCGAAGTGCGCGTGGACAATCCGACGCAGAATCTGGAGAGCTATTTTCTCGACGTGGTGGCGAAGGCGCGCGCGGCGAACGAAACCAGCGGCGCGCAATCCGGCGCGCGGGTGGCCGACTATTTGCGCGGCGGCATGGAAGCCACGCCAGCGACGAACAAGGTTTTGGAAAAGCTCTCACTGCCACAGGCGGTGGCGCCAGCGATTGAAACCAAACCGGCACCCGAAGCCGGCGGCCCGAAACCGGACGACAAAAAACTGGAAGCGCTGACGCAGGCAAACCAGCCGGCACCGACGCCAGCCAAATCCGCACCGGCACCGGAGACCAAGGCGATGGATTTGTCAAAAGCCGATGAAAAATTATCGTCGCTGCTCGGTAACAAGAAATGAATTTCGTCTGTCGATCCCGCTGAATTTCGCAGACTGAATTGATTCTGCGCTCATCGGCGATACCGGCGGATAATACAAATGCAAAGAATTTTTGCCATTGCCTGGTTGACGTGGAAAGCCGCCCTGCGGTTCAAGCTGTTCCTCGTCATCGCGGCGCTATTGATACTAGCAGTCGTCGGCCTGCCACTGGTCATCAAGGATGACGGCACCGCCCAGGGTTTCACGCAGATCATCCTAACCTACACGTTGAGCGCGATCACCGCGCTGCTGGGGCTTTCAACGCTGTGGCTGGCCTGCGGCACGCTGGCACGCGACATTGAAGAATGCCAGATTCAAGTCGTGGCAACCAAGCCGATTGCGCGCTGGCAGATCTGGCTGGGCAAATGGCTGGGCATCGTATCGTTGAACGCGGTATTGCTGGTGATTTCCGGGGCGTGCGTTTTTGGCCTGCTCCAGTGGCGCGCCGGGAAATTACCCGCCCCCGAGCAGAAAATCCTGCACGAGCAGATCCTAGTCGCGCGCGGCTCCGCCAAAGAGCCGGTGAATCCGGCGGAGATTGAAGCCGAGACGGAGCAGGTATTGCAGGAGCGCTTAAAATCCAGCCCGGTTGAAAAGGTGGACCGGCTCGAGGTGAAGCGGCAAATCCGCGAGCAGGTCAAGGCCGCGCGGCAGATCGTTCCGCCAAGCTACCAGCGCACCTGGGAAATTGACCTGGGCTTCGCCAAAAATTATCTCAAGGGAAAGCCCTTGCAATTGCGGGTAAAATTCAACTCGGCGCAAAAGAGCGCGTCCGGAACGTTCGTGGCGCTGTGGCAGATTGGCGTGCCGGAGAAAACGAAGTTCTGGCGCAGCGAGCCAATGAGCCTGGCGCCGGACACTGACACCTCCCATGCGGTTCATGAGTTTGAGATTCCGCCCGATTTATTTGATGCGAACGGTTTGCTGACCATCACCTTTGCCAATCCGAACCAGACCGCCCTGCTCTTCCCGATCGAGGACGGCCTGGAGGTGTTATATCCCGAAGGCGGTTTTGCGCTGAATTTTGCGCGTGGCCTCGGCATCATTTTTTGCTGGATGGCATTGCTGGCGGCGCTAGGGCTGATGGCGGCAAGTTTCCTGTCTTTCCCGGTGGCCACATTCTTCGCGCTGGCGATGCTGCTGGTGGCCCTCTCCAGCAGCACGCTGGCAGAGTCGGTCGAGTCCGGCTCCGTGGCGGCGGGCAATGAGGAGACCGGGCAGGCCGGCCACTCCGTGGCGGACATTGTGCTGATCCCCGCGTTCAGGGGCGTGCTCGCAATCATCAGCCTCGTGAAAAATTATTCACCAATCGACGCATTGAGCACCGGCAGGAGCATCACCTGGGGTGAACTTGGCTTGGCCTTCGCGCAAATCGTCCTGCTGGTGGGTGGAGGCTTTGCGGCAGCCGGAATCATCTTTTTCAACCGCCGGGAACTGGCCACGGCACAGGGAACCCAATGAATCCAGGCATCAAAAAGGCCTTGTTGCTGCTGCTGGCCGGCGGGCTGCTGTTCGGTTCCAGCCGGCTTCAAACCGCCCTGAATCAGGACCGCGACACGCTCGGCCTGACGCGAACGGCGGCGTTGAACAACGCGCCGCCTATGCTGGCATTCACCACGGTCGCCCTGGGCGGTTTCCGCGGCCTGATCTCAAACCTGCTTTGGATTCGCGCGAACGATTTGCAGCAGGACGACAAGTTCTTCGAGGCGGCGCAACTGGCGGACTGGATCACGAAGTTGGAACCGACCTATGCGTCGGTCTGGGTGTTCCTGGGCTGGAACATGGCCTACAACATCTCAGTGAAGTTTAAGGATTTCCCCGACCGCTGGCGCTGGGTGGAACACGGCATCGAACTGCTGAGAGACGAAGGGCTACGCTATAATCCCAACAGCGTGGACATACACCGCGAGCTGGCCTGGTTATTCCAGCACAAGGTGGGCGCGAATCTCGATGATGCGAACATGTATTATAAGCGCGAATGGGCGGGTGAAATGGCCCCCTTCTTCGGTCCCAACGGCACAAATTTTGACCTGTTGCTCAATCCGGTGGACCACTCGGCCACCACCAACGCCACGCTGCTCCGCAACCAGTTCAAGCTGGATGCGGCCTTTGCCAAGCAGGTGGACGATGAATTTGGCCCCTTCGACTGGCGGCTGCCCGAAGCGCACGCGATTTACTGGGGTGCCAGCGGGCTCAAAGCCGCGAAGGAGAATCCCGACAAAATAAATGCCGACGATCTCATCAAGCTGCGGCGCATCATCTATCAGTCCATGCTGCAGGCCTTTCACCACGGCCGCATCATTGCCGACCCGTTCACCAAAACCTATGCGCTGGCGCCCAACCTCGACCTCACCCCGCATGTCAACGCCGTTTACGAACAGATGATGAGCGAGGACGCCGGCATGCGCGACAACATCGCCCGGGCCCACCGCAATTTCCTCCGCGACGCCGTCTACTTCCTTTACGAGAATAACCGGATGACGGAAGCGGGCAAATGGTTCAGATATCTGGGCGATAAATACCCGGACAAACCCATCATCGAAAACCAGCCGGATTCACTGCCGAAGAATCTCACGCTCGACGAATACGCCGTGGCGGTGGTTCAGATCGACATCGGGGAAACTTCGCAGGAGCGTGTCACCTCCGCCGTGCAGGGGCTGCTGACCCGCTCCTATTATAACCTCGCCACCGGCCAGGACGACCGCTACGAGAATCTCAAGCGGCTCGCCAACCGGGTGTATGAGAGGTATAACGCCAAAACCGCCGGCGCCAATGGCAAAGAGCGGATTCCGCTGCCCCCTTATAAGACTTTGATTGATACTGTGCTCCGGCGATTGCTCGACGTTCAAGGCGGTGTGCCTTACGCCGCCCGTGCCGAATTGGTCACAAAACTGGGATTGCCATCGGCACTGCTTGAGTCCCCAGCAGCCGCGACGAACGCCGTGGAACATATTCCCGCCAATCCTGCCCCGACCAATTCCGCCGCAAAATAACGTTGCGCGCCGGTCAAACATCCCGCGGTCCGTTTCCCAAGATTGCCACGCTACAAAACCCTGCTAAACTATTCCGTCTGTGACCAAGCATAATTCCAGCGACCGCCCCCTGCGCGTGGGCCTGATTTCCCTCGGCTGTGCCAAAAACCTGGTGGACGCCGAGATCATGCTCGGCTCGATGTTGAAAAGCGGCATTGAAATCACGAATAACCCCCAACAGGCGGATGCCCTGATTGTGAACACCTGTTCGTTCATTGATTCTGCGCAGGAGGAGAGCGTGGACACCATTTTGGAATCGGCTGAAATCCGCGCCGCCCAAAACCGGGGCCAGAGCCTCATCGTCTCCGGCTGCCTGCCGCAACGCTTTCGGGAAGAACTCCCCAAACTCCTGCCCGAAGTGGACGCCTTCATGGGGATTGACCAGGTCGCCCAGGTGTCGGACATCATCCGGCAGGCGATGGCCCACCGCGCCGAAAGACTCGGGAGCCAGGTGCCGGGAGCCGGGAGCAAGAAAAGCCAGGTGATTGATCGTTTGAACGAACTGGAAAAAAAACGCCCCGCCACCGTCCACGAAGCGGAAGAATCCCTGCGCGGCACCGGCCAGTTTGGCAAAACGAAGACCGTCATGGCTGCGAAAGCGCCCGCCGCGCCATTATTTGATGTGACGGCGCGGCCGACCTTCATCCCCGACTACGCCACCCCGAGGTTTCGCCTGACCCCGAAGCATTTCGCCTACGTCAAGATTGCGGAGGGCTGCAATCATCCGTGCAGCTTTTGCATCATCCCCCGGATGCGCGGATCGCATCGCAGCCGCACCCAGACGGACATTGTCAAGGAGGCCAAGGCGCTCATCGCCGACGGGGTGAAGGAGATCAATTTGATTTCCCAGGATTCGACTTATTACGGACTCGACCTGCGGCCCAACCATAGCCGGGCCATCTCGTCGCCGGAGAAATTCGCCGCCGCGACCAAAACCCTGGCCGCCGACGCCACCACCATCTGCACCCTCATCCGGGAGTTGAATTCCCTCAAAGGCGACTTTTGGATCCGGCTGCTTTACACGCACCCGGCCCATTGGACGGACGAACTTATCTCAACCCTGGCCGAATGCCGGAAAGTTGCCCGCTACGTGGACATGCCGTTGCAACACATCCACGGCAACATGCTGGAGCGGATGCGCCGCGAGACCTCGCAGCAATACATCGTGGATTTGATCAAGAAAATCCGCGCCGGCGTGCCGGGCATCGCGTTGCGGACCACGTTTATCGTCGGCTTTCCCGGCGAAACGGAAGCGAGTTTCCAAGCCCTGCTCGACTTCATCCGGGAAACGCATTTCGAACGGCTCGGCGTCTTCACCTATTCGAAGGAAGACGGGACGCTGGCCGGCAGGATGGCCGGGCAGGTGCCGGACAGGGTGAAGCAAAAGCGCCGCGAGCTGGCGATGGCGGCGCAACACAAGGTGGCCGTGGCCGTGGGCGAAAGCTTCGTCGGCCGCACCCTCAAGGTGCTGGTGGAAGGCAAGGCCGACGCGAAACAATTGCAGAACGCCAATGTCAGCTCATGGGAGCACGGACTCATCCGGGAAGCGGAAGCGGGCAACCGGAAATTCAAAGGCCAGCACTATCTGGTCGGTCGCGGCGAGGCGGATGCGCCGGATATTGATGGCCGGGTTTTCCTCCGCGGCGCGGCGCCGGTGGGCAGCTTCGCCCAAGTCAAAGTGGTTGGCCATACGGACTACGACCTGATTGCCGAGGTGGTATAGAAATCCGGTGACAAACCGGTTATCCGGCCACCACCAAGCCGAGACCAGCCACAATCAGGCCGCCAACCGCCAGCGCGTAAGGTTTCCATGACGCCCGCCAATGTGTCAGCAAAAATGCTTCCGCCACCAAAGGCACAAACAGGCAGCCAAAGAACCAGATGAAGCTGCGCCGGTAAGCGGTGTTCAGGAACATCAACTCGCCCACCAGGCAGGTCAGGCAACCGGCCACCAGCAGGATATAACCGATGATTGTCATTTCATCCCGGACGCAAACCTTGCGCCACTATATCAACCAAGCCATGCCAAGCCAGGAATGTCAACGTGAAAGCGGAACCACCCAGACCAAATCCCGCACGAACACAAACGGTCACCAACTGATGCCATCGGCAATATTGGCGTAGCGCGGTTGACGGGCACAGATCCTTCTTTCGTTTGTGTGGACAGCGCGGATTTTTTCAGGAACATTGAAATCGGCCGTCGCCCGATCGCCCGTCCGGATTTTATCATGAAACTTAAACTTCCAATGGTTGCCCTAGTCGGCTGGTTATGGTTATCAGCCACCGCCGCCCCGGCGGAAACCCGCCTCGCGGTCGCCGCCGACGGCAGCGCGCCCTTCAAAACCGTGCAGGACGCCATCATGGCCGTACCTTCCGGCAACCGCGATAACCCCGTCGTCATCCACATCGCGCCGGGCACTTACCGGGAACTGATCTATCTCCAGCGCGAAAAAAGATTCTTCAAACTTGTCGGGGATAACCCGACAAACACCATTCTTACTTTTAATCTGTCCGCCAGCATGACGAACGCAGACGGCAAAGCGATCGGCACGTTCAAGACGCCTTCGACGACGATCGACGCGGACGATTTCACAGCAGAAAACCTTTCGTTCGAGAATTCCGCCGGGCCGGTTGGGCAGGCACTGGCCATCCGGGTGGACGGCGACCGGGCGACGTTCCGCAACTGCCGCTTTCTGGGCTGGCAGGACACGATTCTCCTGAATCGCGGGCGGCAGTACTTTCAGAATTGTTACATCGCCGGCCATGTGGATTTCATCTTTGGCGCGGCGACGGCCTGGTTCGAGAAATGCCGGATCCATTGTCTCCGGGCCGGCTACCTCACCGCCGCCTCGACCCCGGCGGATGAGCCGTTCGGCTTCGTGTTCGCGCATTGTCAAATCACGGGCGAGCCGGGGACAAAAACCTTCCTGGGCCGGCCCTGGCGGGCAAACGCCAGCACGGTCTTCCTGAACTGCGAATTGTCCGAAAATGTCCGCCCGGAAGGCTGGGACGATTGGAAAAAACCGGAAGCCCACGCCACGGCGCGTTATGCCGAATTCAACAACACCGGTGCCGGCGCCAATCCAGCCAAACGTCCCGTTTGGACCAAGCAGCTTTTCAGCGCCGACGCCAAACAAATCACGGTGGAAAAGGTCCTGGGCGGCACGGACGGCTGGAATCCTGCGGGGGCGCCGATTGATCCGCAGTTTGCCGCAAATAAATATGACGTTTGCTACGGCGAGGCCGGGGGACAGAAGCTGCTGCTCGACGCGCATGTGCCGGCGGGCGGCGGGACATTTCCCGTCATCCTCATCGTTCACGGTGGCGGCTGGGGCGCCGGGGACAAGGAGACCGACATCGTTCCGGTGCTGGCGCCCTTCGCGACTAACTTCACCTGGTTCACCATCAACTACCGGCTGGCGCCCACCAACCGCTGGCCCGCGTGTTTCGATGATGTGCAAACCGCCATCCGCTGGGTCAAACATCACACGGCGGAATTCAAGGGCGACCCGAACCGCCTCGCCCTGATGGGATATTCAGCGGGCGGCCAACTGGCTTTGCTCGCGGGAACGATGGATGGAAAGGACACGCACGTTCAAGCCGTCGTCGGGCTCGCTCCGCCGGCGGATGTCTTTGGCGACGCCACCCGCCGCGGGCTGGATAAATGGCCGGCGATGAAAAGCCTGCTCGGCGCGACCGCGCTCGACGAGCAGACCCTGGGCTTGATGAAGGCGATTTCGCCGGTGGATCATGTCCGCCCCGGGCTGCCGCCGTTCCTGCTGATCCAGGGCAACGCCGACCAAAGCGTGGCTTACGATTTCACCGTGGCCTTTGCGGAAAAACTACGGGCGGCCAGCGTTCCGTGTGAATTCATCACCCTCACGAATGCGAGCCACCGCATTGCCGACTGGAACAAGTTTGACCCGGCGTGGCAAACCAAACTGATCGCGTGGCTGAATGAAACGCTCGCGGTGAAATGACCCTAGTTGGCCGGCTCGGTTTTGCAATCCACCAGCTTCACATCAGCGTTCAACACCACGTCCGGCTTTTTGATCCGCCCGAAGCTGGACCGATAGATTCGCACACCGCTGATGGTGGCGGCGGGGAACCCCCGCACGTTGAGCACGCGCGGCGTCTGCGCGACGGTGATGTTTTCCAGTACGACATTTTCTGCGACCGGATAAAAGCCTCCCCGCGCGCCTTCCTCGTAAAGAAAATCAATCTGCAACACCGAATCCTTCACCAGGCCGACGTTCACATCCCGCATGAAGATGTTTTGCAGGACGCCGCCGCGCATCGCGTTGGATTTCAGCCGCAAGACACAATTAAGCCTGGGGCTGTCCATCTCGCAGTGTTCCACGAACACGTTGCTGCAGCCGCCGGAAATTTCGCTGCCGATCGTCACGCCGCCGTGGCCGTCGCGCATCGTGCAGCCGCGGATGATGATGTTCTCCGCCGGCACGCCCACGCGGCGGCCATCGGCGTTGCGGCCGGATTTGATGGCGATGCAGTCGTCGCCCGTGTCAAAGCGGCAGCCATCAATCAGCACATCGCGGCAGCTTTCGGGATCGCAGCCGTCGTTGTTCGCGCCATGCGAAGAAATGTCCACGCCACGCACGATGACATTCGTGCAGAGCAGCGGATGAATCTCCCACATCGGCGAGCGGCGGATCCTGACGCCTTCAATCAGGACATTTTGACAGCGGTTGAACTCGATGAAGTCCGGCCGCAGACGATCGCGCTCGCCGAACTGCCGCTGGCTCACCGGCACGCCGTCCTCGGCCATTTTCGCCAGCGCCTTGCGCGCCGGGGTGTTTTTCCACGCCAGCCAGTTGGATTCATCCGCCTGCCCGTCCAAAACGCCTTCGCCGGTGACCGCGACATTGGACTGGCCGAGCGCGTAAACGAGCGGGGAGAGATTGTAACACTCCGTGCCCTCAAAGCGCGTGAACACCGGCGGCAGATACGCTTTCGGGTCGGTGCTGAATTTCAGGACGGCGTTCGTAGCGAGATGCAATTCCACATTGCCCAGCAAATGAACCGGCCCGGTCAAAAACTCCCCGGCCGGAACCACCACGCGCCCGCCCCCGGCGTGCGCACACGCCTCAATGGCCTTGCGAATGGCGGGGGAGGAATCCGTCCGGCCATCCGCGGCCGCGCCAAAGTCCGTGATGTTCATTTCCCGCGCGGGGAATTCCGGGGCGACGATGCGGGAGAGGATTCCCGCCATCTGCGACCATTCCGGCGGGCCGGCCTGCAGCGTCAGCACCAGGCCCAGCGCAAACACCACGGCTGGCTTCACGGCGCTCACTTCACGCCGGGGAACGCCATGTAATTCTTCGCGTTGGTGTAGCAGATATTCTTGATCATCGGCCCCAGCAGGCTGTCGTCATCCGGCAGGAACCCCTTGGCCACGTCGCGGCCAATGAGGCTGCACAGCGTCCGGCGGAAATACTCGTGCCGGGGATAGCTCATGAACGAGCGTGAGTCCGTGATCATGCCGATGAAGCGCGAGAGCAGGCCGAGATTGGAAAGCGCGTTGAGCTGCCATTCCATGCCCTCCTTCTGGTCGAGAAACCACCAGCCGGAGCCGTATTGGATCTTGCCGGGAATCGTTCCGTCCTGAAAATTCCCGATCATGGTGGCGAAGACATAATTATCCGCCGGGTTCAGGTTATAGATGACCGTCTTCGGCAGCAGATTGTCGGAATCCAGCTTGTTCAGATAGGCCGACAGCGTCTGCGCCTGCGGAAAATCGCCGATGGAATCAAAGCCCGTGTCCGGCCCGAGTTGCGTGAGCAGCCGCGTGTTGTTGTTGCGCAGGGCGCCCAGGTGAAGCTGCTTCGTCCAGCCGCGCTTCGCGTCCAGGTGACCGAAGAACACCATCATGAACGAGGCGTACTGCGAATGCTCCAGCGCCGTGACCTCCCCGCCCTTCCGCGCCTTGTCAAAGATGCCCGCCGCCGCCTTCTCGGAACAGAAGTCCGCGAAGCAATGGTTCATGCCGTGGTCGGACAGCCGGCAGTTCTGCGTATGAAAATATTCGTGCCGCTTCTCCAGCGCGCTGATGAAGGCGCTGAAGCCGTTGATGTCCACGTTGGCCGCGGCCGCCAATTGCTCCACCCACTGGTTGAAGCCCGCCGGCTGGTTGACCATCAGCGCCTTGTCGGGGCGGAATGCCGGCAGCATTTTGGTCGGATGGCCGGACTTCGCAAACACCCGGTGATATTCCAGGTTGTCCACCGGGTCATCCGTGGTGCAGACCACCTTGACCTTCATCTTCTTCAGGAGGCCCTGCGTGGTGAAGGCCGGCGTGGCGAGCTTGGCGTTCGCCTGCTTCCAGATCTTCGCGGCGGTCTTTTCGCTCAGCAGATCGTTGATGCCGAAATAGCGCTTCAGCTCCAGATGCGTCCAATGGTAGAGCGGGTTGCGCAGCGTGTGCGGCACCGTTCTGGCCCACGCGTTGAACTTCTGCTCCGGCGAGGCGCTGCCGGTGACGAACTTCTCCGCCACGCCGTTGCTGCGCATCGCGCGCCATTTGTAATGGTCGCCTTCCAGCCAGATCTCGAACAGGTTCTTGAACTGCCGGTTCTCCGCGATGTCCTTGGGCGGGATGTGGCAGTGATAATCGAATATCGGTTCCACCTCGGCGAACTTATGGTAGAGCCGGCGCGCGGGCTTGTTGCCCAGCAGGAAGTCTTCGTGGATGAATGGCATAGGCTATGCCCCCAACAATAGCGGTTTCATGTGCCGCTCGAAAAGATTTTCCGTCACGTTTTTGGCGATGATCGCCTCGTGCTTCTTCAGCGCGTTCAGATAGCGGTCGCCCTTCTTCGCCGCCACCTTGAAGCTCACGTGCAGCAGCTGCCGGAAGCTCGGGTTGAATGCCGGGTTCTTCTGGTCATGGCGCAGCGCCGCGACAAACTGCGCCGAGCTCCACCCGTTCACCGCCGCCGCCGACGGCAGCTTGGCCTTGTCGATGTCGATCACGCTGGCGTACGGCGCGCAAAACTCGTCCACGTGCTCGATGGCGTAGGCGTAGATCTCCTTGGCGATCTCCAGCCCGTCCCCGCCCGCCTCGGCCAGGCCGATGAGCTCCTCCAGCCACGTCGTCCCCGCCGTCTTGATGTGCACGCCGGCGCCAAACTTCTTCAGCGCCTTGCGCATCGGCTCGTAGATGGAAAACTTGTCGCTGCCCGAATGCACGCTCAGCTTGAGCGACGCCGGCAGGCCATATTTCCTTATCGCGAACGCGATGACCGCCAGGTCCTCGTTGAACTCCTGCTCGAACTGCTTCACGTCGCCCACATAGTCCACCCCCTTGTTGAACCGGCCGGTGAACTTCGGCGCGATGGTCTGGAGCGGGATCTGCTCATCCGCCAGCGCGGCGAGGATGATCAGCAATTCCGGCGGCGTCTGCGGGCTGTCCGTCTCATCCATCGAGACTTCCGTGATGAACTTCGCCGCGCCCTTGGCCGCCACGATGTGCCGGTAAATCTTCCCCGCGTCCTGCACCGCGAGCAAAAACTTGTTCGCCACGCGCTCCACCTCCGCGCGGGTGATCTCAACCGGGCGGTCAATGTGCGGGATGGCCACCAGGCCGATGAGTTCCGGATGCCGGTCCACGAAGGCCTTCACATCCGCCGCCGCCGCAGGCTTGGCGATGGAATCCGCCACGTCGATCGTGAAGAAGTCCGACGGCGCGATGAAGCGGTCCACCGTCTCGAGGCGGATATGGTCGGCGTCCACATGGTAGGGCTGCTTCCAGCCCAACGCCTGCACGGCGGCATCCGCCTCGGCGCGGAGGCTGGCCGGCTCGGTGCCGATGAAAGTGTGTTCGCGGTTGGACTTGTTCCAGACGGGGATGAATTCCGCGCCGAGCGCCGTGGCCTTGACGCACGCCGCGAGCTGCGCCTTGCCCTGATGCGCGAAACGATCGCCCATGCCGAAGGAGAATTTGCCGAGGAGGAGGTATTGGTTCATAAAATGGTTGTGCCCGCAGTCTAATGCCGATGCCGGCCCAAGCGCCATGCGAGTTTTCAGATTCTAAGCGGAAAGCCCACCCTTCGACCATCCCCAAAACTGGCTATGGCTTTCGTCCCTCGCCGGGCAGGACCACCGCCCCGGCCAGCGCGAACACGGTGATGAATTTCAGGTTCATGGCGTTGTCTCCGGCGGTTTGGCCGAATAAGAATGTTGCCGGACCGCCGCCACCTCGGCATCCGTGAAGGCCTTTCCCTCCAGAAAACTTCCGATCACCGCGCCCAGCGCCCGGCACTGGAGTTTGGTATCCAGCCCATCCCTCACCTGAATCTTCTGGCCCGTGCGGCAATCATAGCCGGCGATATAATTCCCCTCGAACGCCAGCGCCAGCCTCTGGGAATCCGCGGACCAGAACAGGTCATACTGCCCCACCCCGGCCGCGCTAAACCGGTGGGCCCGCCGGCCCCGGACCAGGACATTCGTCGTGGATTCAAATTGCGACTTCAGGCAGGGCAGCGACGCGAACAGCAGCTTCCGGGAATCACCCTCCTGCAGATACGCGCTGAACGCCATGTCGGTAAAACCCTTCATATAAATCCTCACCGCCGGCCGGCCTTTCAGGGAGTGGACTTCCAGCAGCTTGCCCGGCTCGGTTCCCGCCGCCGCGGCCGGGTCGCCTTGCGCCACGGCGGAGCCAAGGCCCGCCAGCACGACCGCTCCAATCAGGGCGAGCAGGGTGATGAGTTTGGTCTTCAAGTGAAACATCCGCCATCGGTTTACGCCCTTCCCGCCGCCAAAACAAGCCACAACCTGAACCAGGGTTGACCCGTTAAATCACTGAATGGTCTAACGATCCAAAGCTGGGCCACTGCCGACTGGTGGTACGGCGAACCCGTTGGTCGTCAACAAATGGAAAGTGTTATCGGCGGTTGAGTCCGGTGCGGCGTTAGGCAAAGACGCCACTTTACCACTGTAGTCTCCGACAACATGCCATTCCAATGTGTTTGTTTCCGTGGTCTGGCCAAACGGAAATAAAATAATATTCGTCTGCATCTCGCCACCGACCCGATCGGTGAAACGTATTACAAACCCATCAGCTTTTATGGCTATCAACTGCTCCGCATCAGTCCGATCACCAGCAGGTCTCCCTGGCTCAACTGGTTTTTTCTGACTGACCATGCCGTATAACATGCGACCGGTGTCCGTGGCCCAATTAAACGAGTCAAGCTTCAGATGCAGAACGGCATATTTAGCTGAAGCTGATAAGCCCGGTGAGACTTCAACTTTTGGATACGAGGAACTTCCATGCCTTGCACATATCCATAAAATCAAGAATACGCCTAAACCGATTCCGGTAAGGATCAACGGCCTTTTGGATTCTTTTGGGTGAAAAATGCAAAAAGGGATAATGGCAAATGGTATCAATAGATTTGCCACTCCCCAACCCCAATGCACCCTAAATCCCTGAACAACAAACCAAATGAAAGCAACAATCGGAAGCAACTTAAGAATCAAAAATAAAGCAAATAAAGCAAACAGGCTGATCTCGACCGAGGTGTTGCCAAATGTAATCATAGCGATCTCTCGTGGCCTACCCTGCCTGCCTTGCAGCGTTTAAAACTTTCCGGCTGGGGTTTATGATTTGGACGTTATTTCCGTCCGCCAGCGGTGTCCAGCCAAAATCCATCTTCGCCAGCCTTCGGGGCAACCGGCCCGTTCCACGCACCAGAGCAGGCGCAGCCCACCCGCCGTAGCGGCTTTCGGCAGAAAGCCGCCATCTAAAATCTTCCGGTCTATTTTGCGGCGCTCTGCCGAGTCGCCGCTACGCCCCACCTTCGCTTCCGGGTCATTTCTTTCCGCCTCCGGCTTGGCTTTCCCGGCTACCATTTCACGAACGGGCCGAACAGGACCAGGTAGGGGTCCAGCCATAATTGCTTCGCGTCGAACCGGGATTTTTCGTAGCGGGTGAATTCGCATTTCACCACCAGGCCGGACGGACCGGTCAGGTCCGCCCCCACATGAAACAGATTCCGGTGCCGCCAATCGTATTGGGCCAACTCCACCCGGCCCGCCAGCGGCACGCCTTGAAAGGCCACGTTGTCCGGAGGGAAAACCTCCGCCCACCGGCGGGTTGACCCCACGGATTGGGTGCTCACCAGCCAGGCCTGCCCCTGATCGCCCGCCGTCAACGGCAGCACCTGATTCAATCGGGTTGCCGGATGATAAAACACCAGCCAGCCCTGGCCCGCCACGCACAGCACCGTCCGGGCCGTGCCCGGCGTGAGCTGGCCGCCGGCCGCGTAGCTCACCGTCAGGTTCGTTTGGGTCAGGCCGTCGCCGTGGAGATTGGTGATGGCCACGCGTGATTGCTGGACGGTTTCCGAGGCGCAGCCCGACAGCCAGCCGGCCAGGATCAGCGCGAAGCCGGGGAAAAGCAGGGTCTTCAGTTGAAACATCCGCCAGCGGTTTACGCCCTTCCTGGCACCAATACAAGCCTCATCCTCAACCGGTTCCGGCCAATGGCCGGACTGGCTTCTTAGCGAAATTCATTCGGGCGGTGATGGGACCGCTGTGATTTCAGCGGATGGCATTGGCGCTGCGAGCTGGACGGGGGTTTTTTCGGATTAGGGACAGGTTTTTGCCTTTTGGGAGCCGGTTTGGTCGATCTACTCAGCCATAAAGAAGACCTTCTCAGAGATTTTGTCAATTGACCCGGCGAAAAAGAAGACCTGAAAATGCTCTGTTGAAAACATCCGTGACTGCATTGGATCGCCTAACGGCGGAGGGTGTAAGCCAGCACTTTGAAGGCGGCTTCGGCCAGCAGTTGGCTCGGTTTGCGGGAGGTCAGGGTTGAACCCATCGTCCGTTTCAGCCC
>CAIXBQ010000123.1 GCA_903917705.1 uncultured Verrucomicrobia subdivision 3 bacterium
AGCCGCACAAGAGATGTTATCTGCAAAGCCGCCCCCATGCCGTATCCCAAAGGGAACCCTCGGCATCGGGTCCCCGCCGTCTCCCCGCGCGACACGCGCCCGACGGCCCGGTTCATTGAAGATAACATCGTCTTGTGCGTCCACCGGCTGCGGCGCTGTCACGCTGACTGCTTCCCGCCGTCCCCGGCGGCACGCAACCGCCCGTTGCGTGGCAGTCAGCGCGCCAGCTTGCAGGCATCCTGTCACGCCAGCCGTCCGCGCCGCCGTGGGTGGAAATATGGCGTGGAAAGACCCCGGCGCGGCCAGACAGAGGCGGCGGCAGAATTTTCGAGCCGCCGGACGCGCAGGATGCCCGCAGGCGCGTTGCGAATCCCCGCCCGCCGTCAATTCACCTTCCCGGTGAAGCCGGACGCGCCACGGCCAAACCAGACGCTAATACAGGCGCATAACCTGTCAGGATGCCTTTGCACAAGTTTGCACAGAATCCGGGGCGAGTTTGGTTTGCACAAAGTTTGCACAGCCGGTATTCTTGCACACGATTTGCACGCGGTTTTCTTCCCGCGACTTCCCAAAAACGCACAGATAGTGCTTGAAATGATTGGCGATGCTTGTTACTGTGTGGGCAATGAAAACACTAAACGAGGCAATCATGGGAAGTGGCGAGAACACCCTATTAATAGGTTCAAGTCCTGTCGTGGGCACCACCTTGAAACGCCTCGCCCGGCAACCCGCGGGGCCGGCCCCGCCGCCTTTCCCCTGGAATCGACCGTCTTATTTTCCCATCTGGCCGCGCGTCACGCCGAGCTGGTTGAACAATTTCAATTCCCGCCAGAGCTGCGTGCCGGAAATTTCGCCGCGCAGGAGCTGGCGGTATTTCGCGATGGTCCGCTCCACCTCCGCCGGCGGTTCGTTCAGAAATTCCACGCGGAAGTTCCGGACCCCGAGCGCGAGCAGCCGCTCCACAAATTCCGCGCCGGTCTGCGCCTGCGAATTGAACACGGTGTTGCGGCAGCCGGCGTCCGCCTTGAGCGGATGCTCCGCCCCCACCCGGTCCCGCAGGCGCACGTCATGGACGTCGCAGGGCCGGCCGCAGTCGCGGTAATCTTTGCCGCTGGACAGAAACGCGCAGAACACGCAGTGCTCCATGTGAAACATCGGCATGTGCTGGTGGATGGTGATCTCGAACCAGGCCGGCGGCGCAGCCTGCAGCAAGGCGTCCAGCTGCGTGACATTCAAATCGTAGCTCGCCGTGACGCGTTCCAGGGCAAAATGATTGATGAAATGGTCCGCCGCCAGGCGGTTCGCCACGTTGAGCGAGAAATCCCCGACCCGCCGCGCGCCGGCGAAAAACCCCATGTGCTCGTGGTTGCGGACCAGATAGCCGTCGGCGTTGCTCGAGCGGACCTGGTTGAGAATCCAGTCGTCGCCCGGCTTGAATATGCGCGGCGGGGCGACAAAAATCTCCCCGGCCCGCCGCCCGCCGCCCGCCGGGCACCCGAACGCCGTGTGAAACGTCGTCACCGCCTCGCGATACTTCTTCGGGTCTTCAAACTCGCAATATACCGTCGTCACGCCGCACTTCAGCGCCGCTTCCAGCTGGGCCAGGCTGCGGACCAGGACAATCAATTGCGGATCGTTGAGACCGGCGGTTAAACCGGCCGGCGCCGGGCCGGCGCCGGCTTCCGGGGGCCGGCTTTCCGCGCCGGTCAACGTCCACCGTTTCGGCCGGGCGCGCAGGCGATCGAGCTCGATCACCAGCTCGCGCCGGAGGCGGTTCAATTCGCTGACGGGCAGCAGCACGTCGCCGGACAGGAGGTTTTTCAGCCCGCCCAGCCGGAACGGCGTGCCGCCGAGCCGGCCAAGCTGGGCGCGCAGCTTTTCCTCCGTGAGCGGAATTTTTTCCGCCGGCGCCAGCGGCATGGCGGATTCGATTTTGGCCGTGTTGCCCGATTCATCGCACGCGATGACGGTCATCGGTTTTCCCGCCAGGCCATGAACCTCCAGTTCGACGGGCCGCTGGAATCTCGGCGCGTCGCCCGCAAAACTCTGGCGCAGCCGCCGGTCGAGCTCGGGATCGTTGGTCTTCCAGAGCTTGTCCCCGACATGGACGCGTAAAAAATCGATCTGCCCGTTGCCAAACCGCAGCTCCGTCAGGGTCAGGCCGGGAAGCTTGAACCGGGGAATTTCCATCTCGTAAATCCGGCCGCCCTCTTCTTTTTCGTCCGGCCGGCCCGCGTCAAAAACAATCCCGTCGCCCGGTTTCAGCGGCGCGGCGAGATTCACGATGACGCCGTCGCGCACAATTTTTTTCACCTCGCCCAGGAAGACGCCGCGTTTCTTGCCGAAGCGCGCGTGGACGAGTTTTTGATTATCCGTCCCGCCGAACCAGCCGGTGAACAGCCCGCGCGAGAAGGACATCTCCAGCTCGTAGCGACGGGGGTCGCGGCCGGCCGCGCCCGCGGCCGGGGGGGCAGCGCCTAAATCGTCCAGCGCCCGGCGATAGACGCGCGTGATGCTGGCGACGTATTCGGGCGATTTCAGGCGCCCCTCGATTTTCAGCGAAGCGACGCCGGCGCGGACCAGTTCCGGCAATATTTCCAGGCCGGACAGATCCTGCGGGCTCAACAGATATCGCCGGTCGCCGAGCGGAACCGGCCGGCCGTCGGAAATCAGATCGTAGGGCATCCGGCAGGCCTGCGCGCATTCGCCGCGATTGGCGGAACGGCCGCCGAGCGATTCGCTCGTCAGACACTGCCCGGAATAGGCGACGCAGAGCGCGCCGTGAACGAACACCTCCAGGGGCATCGCGCCCGGCCGGGCGTCCCCGCGGGCCGGGTTCAGCTTTTCAATGTCCGCAATCGAACATTCGCGCGCCAGCACGACGAGGCTGCAGCCGAGGTCGCGGGCGAAGTCAATGCCAGCCGCGCTGGTGATGGTCATCTGCGTCGAGGCGTGGATGGGGAAATCCGGCGAGAGCCGGCGGATAAGCCGGCAGATGCCCGCGTCCTGCACAATGGCCGCGTCCACCCCGGCGGCGATGATGGCGCGCAGAAATTGTTCCGCCTCGGCCAGCTCCGGCTCAAACACCAGCGTGTTGAACGTGACGTAGCCCTTGACGCCGCGCCGGTGGAGAAATTCCATGAGCCCCGGCAGGTCCGCCCCGGTGAAATTGTCCGCCCGCATCCGGGCGTTGAACTTGTCGAGGCCGAAGTAAATCGCGTCCGCCCCGTTTTCCACGGCGGCTTTGACGCAGGCCCAGTCGCCGGCCGGCGCGAGCAACTCCGGCAGGATTGCCCCGGCCGCGTTCCGCGTTCCGCCTGGTTCAGTTGTGGCTGCGCCGGTCATTTCGAGAACTGGAATCTACCACGCGACCGGAAAGACTCAAAGCAACTTCGCCGCGGGACGAAGCCGGCGGAAAAAATTCAGTTTTAATCCGCGTATTTCTGTGTGAATCTGTGGCTGAAAATGATTCATCCGACGGCCATCGTTCATCCGCAGGCGAAGCTCGGCGCCAACGTCCGCATCGGCCCCTATGCCGTGATAGACGCCGGCGTGGAGCTGGGGGCGGATTGCAGCCTCGGGCCGCAGGTTTATCTCACGGGCGTGACCCGGATCGGCGCCGGCAACAAATTCCACGCCGGGTGCGTCATCGGCGATGCGCCGCAGGATTTGAAATACCGGGACGAACCGACCCGGGTTGTCATCGGCGACCACAATGTGTTTCGCGAACACGTGACGGTCAACCGCCCGACCACGCCGGCGGATGCCACGGTCATCGGCGACCACAATTTTTTCATGGCGAACGCGCACATCGCGCACAATTGCGTGGTGGGCAGCCACGTCATCATGGCCAACGGCGCGACGCTCGGCGGCCACGCCACGGTGCAGGACCGGGCGTTCCTTTCCGCCTACTGCCTGGTCCACCAGTTTTGCCGGGTCGGCACCCTGGCCATCATGCAGGGCGGCGCGGCCATCAGCAAAGATTTGCCGCCGTTCACGCTCGCGACCGGCAACAACCGGATTTGCGGCCTGAACACCGTCGGCCTGCGGCGCGCGGGCTACACGGCGGCGGAACGGCAGGAATTGAAACAGCTTTATCACGCGCTTTTCCGCGGCGTGAAAATTTTCCAGGAAGCCGTGGCCGGGGCGCAGGAAACCTTCACCAGCCCACCGGCCAAAATGCTGCTCGCCTTCGTGGCCGCCGCCAAGCGCGGCGTGTGCGCGGATTCCGGCCGGGCGGGCGGCGAACCCGAGGATTAACCCTTTATGAACCCCAGCTACAAAATTCTTGCTTCCGACGGCCAGGAATACGGGCCCGTGGGCCCCGAACAAATCCAGCAGTGGATCGCGGAGGGACGCGTGGAAAAGAAGACGCCGGTGTTTGTCGAGGGCGCAAAGGACTGGGCGTTTCTCGAAGCGGTGCCCGAACTGGCGGCCCTGTTCGCCCGATCCGCGCCGCCGGTCCTGAACGGGGCGAAGCCCGCCGGCGGCGGCGGCCTGAACGCCATCATCCCCTACAAAAACGTCCGCGCGCTGACGGCCTATTATCTCGGCGTCTTTTCCGCCATCCCAATCCTGGGGCTGCCGCTGGGGCTGGCGGCATTCACGCTGGGAATTCTCGCCTTGCGGTTCCGCCGCAAAAATCCGGCGGCGGGCGGGGCCGTCCACGCCTGGATCGGCATTCTGGCGGGCGGATTTTTCAGCCTGGTCTACCTGGCGCTGATCATCATGGGGCTTTGCGCCATTTTTGTCCGGCCAACCCACCTCCACCATTAACTTTTTTGATCTATGTATCGCATCATCGGCACTGACGGAAAAACCTACGGGCCCGTGAATCTGGAACAGGTGCGCCTGTGGATTGGCCAGGGCCGCGCCGACAGCCGCACGCCGGTCTATGTGGATGGGGCACCCGACTGGACCTTTCTCGGCCTGCTGCCGGAGCTGGCGCCGGTTTTTTCCGGCCCACCGCCGGTCATCACGGCGCTGAAACCGGTGCCGGCCCAGACCGGGCGGACCAACGGCTTCGCCACCGCCGGCCTCATTTGCAGCCTGCTGGCCTGGATGTGCTGCTGCTGCTTTCCGTTCAACCTGTTCGGGCTGGTGTTCTCCCTCATCGCGCTGATCCAAATCAACGCGCGGCCCGATCTTTATGAAGGCCGCACCATCGCCATCGCCGGGCTGATCCTGTCCGGCTTGAACCTGCTCTGGTGCTTCGGCTTCACGCTGCTCCAGCTGGCCATGAGTCCGCCGAACGTCGCGTGGCACCTCGGGCGACTGCAATAAAACCGCGCCGTGAAGACCGCGCCCCCCAGAATCCAGCCGTCACCGGCCACCGGCTGGTTTGCGGGGATTTTGCTGGGCGCCGTGGCGGCGGGGGTGGCGGCGGTGGTTTACTTCTTCAATCCGGCCACGCACCGGTTTTATCCCGTCTGCCAGTTCCACCAGCTCACCGGCCTGAACTGCCCCGGCTGCGGCATGACCCGGGCGCTCTACGCGCTGGTGCATGGGAATTTTGCCGTCGCAATCCGCGACAATGCGCTGTTTGTGGCTTTGCTGGCCGCGCTGGCCGTTCGCGGCGCCTGGTTCGGCGCGAGATTATATCGCCGCCAGCCGGCCGGGGAATTTTTCCCGGTAAAATTTCTCTGGCCGCTGCTCGCCGTGGCGCTGGGGTTCACCGTGCTGCGAAATCTGCCGGCCGGCGCGTTTCTTTCGCCGGGAGAATTCGCTTTTGCGGACCCGCGCGGTCGTGTTCAATCTGGGTTCCATGAGCATGACGCATCCTTTGACAACCACGACGTTTGAACTGCCCGGCTACCGCGTGGTGCAATCCTTCGGCGTGGTGCGCGGCCTCGTCGTCCGCTCCCGTTCCATCGTGGGCAACTTCGGCGCGAGCATCCAGAGCATCTTCGGCGGCAACATCTCGCTGTACACCAGCCTGTGCGAACGCACCCGCGAGGACGCCTTCAACCTGATGCTCACCCATGCCGGCCAGCTCGGCGCCAACGCCGTGGTCGGCGTGCGCTACGATGCCACGGAGATCGCGCCGGGCATCACCGAGGTGCTGTGCTACGGCACGGCGGTAGCCGTGGAGAAGGCAGGCTGAGCCGCGGATGAAGGCGTTGAGTCCAGACAGTTTCCTGGCCCGGCTGCTGGGCCGGCTGGCGGCGGCCATCTGCCGCCACCCGCGCTGGTTTGTCTGGCCGCAGCTGGTGCTGGCGGCGGCGTGCCTGGCCTATGCGCTGCCCAAGCCCTACGGTCAGCTCGAGTTCGACATGAACCGGGACAACCTCGTGGGGCCGAACCAGCGTTATCACCATAATTATCTCGCCCTTAAAAAGGAGTTCCCCCAGCAGGACGACCTGGTGGTGGTCGTGGAAAGCGACAACATCGAGAAGAACCGCCAGTTCGTCGAACGCATCGCGGCCCGGATGCAGGCGGAAACCAACCTGTTCTGCGATGTGTTTTACCAGCAGGATTTGTCGGTCATGGGCCGCAAGGCGCTGCTGTTCGCCTCGGAAACCAACCTCCTCGAGATGCGCGACACCCTGCGGGCGGCGCGGCCGTTCATCCGGCAGTTCACGCAGACGACCAACCTGGTCTCGCTGTTCGAGCAGATCAACACGGCGTTCCGCACCGCGCCGCGCGAAGAGACAGCGGAGACGCGCGCGCTGGCGAAGTCGCTGCCGGCGCTGACGCGCATCGTCTCGCAGGCGCGGGAGGCGCTGGCGCGCAGCGGGGCCCCGCCGTCGCCAAACGTCATCACGCTGCTGGGCGGCGACGAGACGGATTTGCTGTCCAGCTACATCACCTTCGCGCACGGCCGGATTTTCCTGGTGACGACGCACGCGCCCGATGACGAGACGACCGGCGCGGCGGTCGAGCGGCTGCGGGCCCTGGCGCGGCAGACGCAGGCGGAGGTGCCGGGCCTGAACGTCGGCATCACCGGCGAGCCGGTGCTGGATTTTGACGAAATGGAACAGTCGGAAAAGGACACGACCCTGGCGAGCGCGGTGTCGCTGCTGTTGTGCGCGCTGATATTCATCTACGGCTACAACGAGACGGGCCGGCCCATCAAGGCGACGCTGTGCCTGCTGGTGGGCATGGGCTACACGATGGCGTTCACGACGCTGGCCATCGGGCACCTGAACATCTTGACGATCACGTTCGCGCCGATGCTCATCGGGCTGGCGATTGATTTCGGCGTGCATCTGATCACGCGGTACGAGGAGGAATTGCGGCGCGGGCGCACGGAGGCGGAGGCGCTGAGGAAGGCGATGATGTACACCGGGCAGGGCATATTCACCGGCGCGCTGACGACGGCGGGGGCGTTCCTGGCGATGTATTTCACCCATTTCCAGGGCATCAAGGAAATGGGCCTCATCTGCGGCGGCGGCCTGATGCTGTGCCTGGTGCCGATGATGACGATGCTCCCGGCGCTGCTGCTGCGCGGCCGGCAAAACCTCCTCGACCACGAGCGGCACGAGGATGCCCGCCGCGCCCGCATTGAAAAAATCTGGCTGGAACGGCCCATCCCCGTGGCGGGCGTGACGCTGACGCTGTGCCTGCTGGCCGCGGCGGGGGCGCAGAAATTGTATTTTGACTACAACCTGATCAACATGCAAAGCCCGCGGCTCGCGTCCGTGGTGTGCGAGCGCAAGCTGCTGGATTCGGCGGACAAATCGCTGCTTTACGGCGCGGTGATGGCGGATTCGCTGCCGCAGGCGGTGGCGCTGCAGGCCAGGATTTCCCGGCTGCCGAGCGTGGCCGAGACGCAGCCGCCGTTCTACAAGGATTTTCTCGCCGCGGGCAACGGCGAAAATCTCCGGCTCATCGGCGAAATCAAGCAGGAGGTCGCCGCGCTGGAATTTTCGCCGCCGGACCCGCGGCCGGCGGACGTGTATGCGCTGACCCGGACGCTTTACAGCCTGAACGGCTACCTCGGCAACGCGCTGGAGGAGGTCGGCGACAGCGATGCGGAACTGCGCCGGCAGCTGACCGCGCTGCGGCAGGACATCGCCGCGTTCCGGAAGGCCGCGCTCCAGGGCGAATCGCCGGCGGTCATGGCCCGCGGCGAAAAGCTGGCGCAGTTTCAGCGGGCGCTGTTCGACGATCTGCGCGACACGTTCCACCTGCTCCAGGAGCAGGACAATTCCACCGGGCTGCGCGCGGACGATCTGCCGCCCGCGCTGCACCACCGGTTTGTGGGAGTGAACGGAAAATATTTGATCCAGATTTATCCGAAGGACGACGTCTGGCAGCGCGCCCCGCAGGAAAAATTCGTGGCGGAACTGCGCTCGGTGGATCCGGACGTCACCGGCACGCCCGTCCAGCTTTTGGAATACGAGACCCTGCTGAAGAACAGCTACGTCCAGGCGGCATGGTATTCGCTGGCGGCGATTGCGCTGATGGTGCTGTTCCATTTCCGCAGCCTGATGGCGGTGTTTTTGTCGCTGCTGCCGGTGGCCATCGGCACATTGTGGCTGGCGGGGCTGATGGGCTGGGCGGGCGTGCCGGTAAACCTGGCCAACATCATGACTTTGCCGCTGGTCATCGGCATCGGGGTGACCAACGGCATCCACATCTTGAACCGCTATGCCGAGGAAGGCACGCCGGGGATCCTCTCGCGCAGCACGGGCAAGGCGGTGCTGGTGTCGGGATTGACGGCCATCGCGGGTTTCGGCAGTCTGATTCTTGCGCAGCATCGCGGCATTCACAGCCTCGGCGTCATCATGTCCGTAGGCATAGCGACCTGCATGATTGCGGGGCTGACGTTTTTGCCGGCGCTATTGAATTTGCTGGCCCGCTGGCGGCCGCTGATAAAAAACCCAGTGCCGACAATAAATGCCGACACCGGGTCAGGAGGAACCGAGGCAAAAACCTCAAGTAAAGACAGCTTAAATTAAAATGGATCAAAGTCAATATCAATGTTAAATCTTGGCGCTAATTCAAATAAAAACGTGTGAAGAAAATACCAGTAACGATAAAGTTAAGCGCGATTAACCCGGGGGCTGACAGCACCCGGCGCCGCGGTTTCGTTTTTATCCTGCTGGCTGGAATTTTTATTGGTTCGTTCCGCAACGCGGAAGCGGAAGCCTGCGGTTTTATTTTTGACCGTTTCCAATTGACCCTTGAGAACGGCTGGCGAACGGAAAGCGCCGGACCTTTTTATTATTCACAGCAAAATGAATCAGAGACAACCTGGGCACTGCCGCCTTTTTATTCCAGCGATAAAAAACCGGCAGTGGAGGCGCGCGAAGATGATTTTTTATATCCGCTGCTGACGCGCACCCGTTACGGGCTTGAGCGCCGCTGGCAATTCGGCCAGCTCCTCAGCACCTCCGGCGGACAGGAACAAAACGGGGCGGCCAAAAAGAGGCTCACGCTCTTTCCCCTCTATTTTTCGCAGCGCTCGCCGGATGCCAGCCTGGATTACACCGCCTGGGTGCCGTTTTACGGGCGGATCAAAGACCGGCTGTTCCACGACGAGATCTATTTCGTGATGTTTCCGTTTTTCGCCGAGACCCGCAAACGCGACGTGGTGACCGATAATTATGTCTATCCGATCGTCAGCGTCCGGCACGGCGACGGCCTGTCCGGCTGGCAGGTCTGGCCGCTGGCCGGCAGCGAGCACAAGGACGTCACCACGCGCACCAATGGCTTCGGCGACAGCGAAACGGTGGGCGGGCATGACAAGTCGTTTTACCTCTGGCCGCTGCACTTGAAGCAGGACACCGGCATCGGCACCGATAATCCCGAAAAATTCCGGGCCGCCATCCCGCTTTACGCCTACAGCCGCTCGCCGAAGCGCGATTCCACCACCGTGCTGTGGCCGTTTTTCACCTGGATCGACGAGCGCGGGAAGCAATACCACGAATGGCAGGGGCCCTGGCCGTTCGTGATTTTCGCGCGCGGCGAAGGCAAAACCACCTCGCGCGTCTTCCCGGTTTTCAGCCGGTCGCACAACGCCGAAAAGGAGAACAATTCGTATCTCTGGCCGGTCTGGCAGTTCCAGCGCACGCACGCCGATCCGCTCGACCAGCAGCGGACGCGGGTTTTATTTTACCTGTATGCGCGGCTGGCCGAAAAAAACACCTCAACCGGCGCGGAGAAAGTGCGGCTGGACATGTGGCCGTTTTTCACCTGGCACCGCGACTTCAGCGGCAACGAGCGGCTGCAGGTGCTGGCGCCCGTCGAACCGGCCGTGCCGGACAACCCCGGCATCGAACGCAACTGGTCGCCGCTGTGGTCCTTCTGGCGCGCCGAGGACAACGGGAAAACCGGCGCGTCCAGCCGGTCGCTGCTGTGGAACCTGTACCGCCGCGAAACCGCGCCGGCGCACAAAAAAGTCTCGCTCCTGTTCGGCCTTTTCCAGTATCAATCCAGCGGAGAAAACCGGCGGACCCGGCTGTTTTACGTCACGGTGGCACAGACGCCGGCCGCCCCCAAATAATTTATGTTCAGGAACATCGGCGAAATCATCCTTTTGTTCTGGCGCACGTTGCTGGCCCTGCCGCAAACGTGGCGGCAGCGCCAGAAGGTGTTCGACCAGTTTTTTGAAATCGGCAACGCCAGCCTGCTGATGGTCTGCGTATTGTCCTTTTTCATCGGCGGGGTCATCGCCCTGAATTTCGGCCCGGTGCTGGTGGAACACAGCATGGCCAGCGTGGTCGGCGGCGTGGTCGGCCTGGCGCTCGCCAAGGAGCTGGCTCCGGTGATGATGGCGATCCTCATCGCCGGCCGCATCGGCTCCGCGATGGCGGCCGAAATCGGCTCGATGTCGGTCTACCAGGAAGTGGACGCGCTGCGCACGATGAACATCAATCCCATTCATTACCTAGTCCTGCCGCGGGTGCTGGCCATCTCGCTGGCGCTGCCGATGCTGGTGGTCTTTTCCGTGCTCGTCGGCTGGTTCGGCGGCGCGGTGGTGGCCAATTACAATCATCTCATGGACATTCCGTTCCGCGTATTCTTCGCCAACCTGCGGGACATCGTGGAATTGCAGGACGTGGCGAATGGCGTGTTCAAGAGCTTCTGCTTCGCGGTCATCGTGGGGGTGGTATCCTGCCACCAGGGCCTGACCACGATCGGCGGCCCGCGCGGCATCGGCCGCTCGGTCACGAAGGCCGTGGTCAACTCCATCGTCCTCATCGTGATTTTTGATTATCTCCTCACCCGCTTCCTGCTGAAATGAACGACACCACGCAATCGTCCCAGGGCGTCGGCCTCGTCGTGCGCGGCCTGCGCAAAAGCTTTGACGGCCAGGAAGTGCTCAAAGGCATCGACCTCGCGGTCCGGCCCGGCGAAATTTTTGTCATCATGGGGCCGAGCGGCAGCGGCAAAAGCGTATTGCTCAAGCATCTCATCGGCCTGGAAACCCCGGACGCCGGCGAAATCCTCGTCAACGGCGACCCGATCTCTGCGCCGGAAACGGCCGCCAAATACCGGATGGCGCTCGTGTTCCAGTCCGGCGCGCTGCTCAATTCGCTCACCGTCGGCGAGAATGTGGGCCTGTATCTGGCCGAGCACCGGCTGAAACCGCCGGCGGAAATTGAACGCATCGTCGCGGAAAAACTGGCGGATGTGGGCCTCAAGGACGTCATGCACAAAATGCCGGCCGAACTTTCCGGCGGCATGAAAAAGCGCGCCGCCATCGCCCGGGCGCTGGTCATCGAGCCGCAGCTGATCCTGTACGACGAGCCGACGAGCGAGCTGGACCCGGTTTCGGCCGTCGTCATCGGCAACGAGATTCTCGAGCTCAACCGCCGCATCCGCGTCACGTCGCTCGTGGTGTCGCACGACCGCGACCTGGCGTTTGGCGTGGCCGACCGCATCGCCGTCATCGCCGAGGGGCGCATCCTGACGGTCGGCACGCCGGCCGAGGTGAAGAATTTCCAGGACCCGCTCGTGCAAAATTTTTTGACCGCCGATTTTAAACGTGCAAGTTAACCCATTCCGCCTATGAAAAATTCACTCGAAACCAAACTGGGCATTTTTGTCATCCTCGTCATCTTTGCCGCCTGGGCCATTGTCGAGACCCTCGGCAGCACGGACCTGTTCAGCCACGGCCGGCATCTCCGCGCCCGGTTTGACACGGCGCAGGACCTGAAAATCGGCGACCGCGTCAAGATGGCCGGCGTCGAGATCGGCCGCGTGGAAAAAATCGCGCTCGACCAGGACAAGGTGCTCGTGATGATGAAGCTGCGGACCGACGCGCAGGTGAAAACCGACAGCAAAGCCGTCATCAAGTTCACCGGCCTGATGGGCCAGAATTTCGTCGCCATCAGCTTCGGCTCCGCGGCCGCGCCCATGGCCGATGAAAACACGCCGCTGGAAACCACCGAACAGCCGGACCTGAGCGCCATCATGACCAAGCTGGACAACGCCGCCGCCGGCATCGAGAACGTCACCAAGGTATTCTCCGGCGACAAGCTGGACAACATCCTCGGGCCGATCACCGACTTCATGAAGCAGAACAGCGCCCCGCTCACCGCCACCATCGCCAACATCAAAAACGTCTCCAGCCAGATCGCCGCCGGGCAGGGCACCATCGGCAAGCTGATCTACGAGGACGCCCTTTATACCACCGCGCTGACCACCGTGAGCAATCTGCAGGACACGGCGGACTCGGCCAAAGACATCATCGCCTCGGCCAAACTGGTCATGAACGACGTCACCGCCGGCAAGGGCACGATCGGCAAACTGCTGACGGACGAAACGCTGTATCATGCGGCCACCGGCTCCATGACCAACCTCAACTCCATCCTGTTCAAGGTGAACCAGGGCAACGGCACCATCGGCAAGCTCGTCAACGACCAGGAATTCTACCGGAACGCCAAGCTCTCCCTGCAAAAACTGGACAAGGCCGCCGACGGCCTGGAAGACACCGGCCCGCTGAGCGTCATGGGCCTCATGGCGAACCAGTTTGGACTGTAAGCTTCTGGTGCAGGTTGAAAGTTGAACGTTGCAGGTTGAAAAACAGAGCGATGCCCGTTTCAACTGGCAACCAGCAACCAGCGATATTTTTCAGGCCAGCCCCAGATTCTTCAAGACCGCCACGGTCGAGTGCGCCTTGTTGAGCGTGTAGAAATGCAGCCCCGGCACACCCGCGCGCAGCAGCTCCGCGCACTGCTGCGTGGCGTATTCGATGCCGAACCGCATCGCCGCCTCGTCGTCCGCGCCGATGGCATCCAGCTGTTTCCGCAGCGCCGGCGGGATTTTGGCGCCGCACATCTGCGTGAACCTGGTGATCTGCGCCGCGCTTAAAATGGCCACCATGCCCGGGATCAACGGCACCTGCACGCCGAGCTTGCCGGCCACGTGATCGCGGAATTCAAAAAAGTCGGCGTTGTCAAAAAACAGCTGCGTCACCACGAAGTCGGCGCCCGCCTCCACTTTTTCCTGCAGGTGCCGCCAGTCTTCCAGCTTGCCGCCCCGGCAGGCGATGTGGCCCTCGGGGAACCCGGCCACCCCGGTGGAAAAATCGCCCTGCTCGCGGATGAATTTCACCAGCTGCGCGGAAAACTCGAAGCCGCCGGGCGTGGGCTGGAACTCGCCGCCGCCGGGCGGGTCGCCGCGCAGGGCGAGAATATTCCGGCCGTTGAGCGCGCGGATTTTCTCCAGCAGCGCGCGGACCTCGTCGCGGGTGTGGTTGACGCAGGTGAGATGCGCCAGCGCCGGCAGGTGGTGCTGGCGCTGGATGTTGTCCACGATGCGCAGCGTCTTTTCGCGGGTGCTGCCGCCGGCGCCATAGGTCACCGAGCAGAAATCGGGACGGGCGGCGAGCAGGGCGGGAATCTGCTTTTCCAGCAGCGCCCGGTCGCCCTCGTCGGTCTTGGGCGGGAAAAACTCGAACGAGACGGCGGGTTTGCCCGCGGCTTTTTTCCCGGCGAGGATGTCACGAATCAATTTCATCGGCGGCGGATTATGCGGGGAGTTTGGAATGATTCCAAGTTTTGATTCAATCTGGAAAATCCCGAAGGGATTTTATCGGTCAGCCCGGGGTTGCCGAGCTTGCGAGGCCACCCTGGGTTAATCCAAATGTCCGCAATTGAAGTGGTGGTCAAAGGGTGAAAGTGTGAATAAAATTGGGGGTGATGAGCACATTTGCATCGCTGGTATCGGTTCACCTTGCGGG
>CAIXBQ010000124.1 GCA_903917705.1 uncultured Verrucomicrobia subdivision 3 bacterium
CCTTGAAGGCCGATTGATGTCTCTGTCGTTTCGCTTTCATTTGGTTGTCTTTTTTCTACCGCCTTCATCGGCGGTTGTCCATCAGACACCAAAAAGTCTTACTTAGCCACTGGTCCGAATTTCGGGGACAAGCTCATTTTATCTTTGCTGGGAATCCTGCAAGAGATGCTGGTGGATTGGGATATTGATATTCAATCCTCATGTAAATCGGCGAATTTTTCCCCGAAGACACATTGATGGCGACCGGCAGATTGTTTGAAATCTCTAAATCACCATATCTGGATTTTCCAAACTGATTGAGAGCGGTAAATTGATTGCCTGTCCAAACCACACTTTCAGGTTCTACGTCCGCCAAACCCATATCAAGAAATTGACGCACCAAGTTAAAAGAGGAATTCACACTCGATACAAAAGCATTTGTTCCGGAACCATACGAAACATTATTTTTCCCAACTTGATAGAACACCGTTCCTGCGCGTCCGATAATGCTCGCGTTTTCAGCAGGGATTTGCGGTGTGGTTGGACTTGAAATATACCGCAAGAAATAGTCTGAACCAGCTCTGGCACCTGCATAAAAATTTTCCAACTGCATCTTTTTCGCTTTCTGTAAACTTTCCTGAGAATCTGATGTTTTTTTATTCCCTGGATCATCTAGTTTCGCAATGAGTTGAGCGAGTTGAGCCAGGTCTTCGAGCGAACGAAGGCTGCGTTGCCCAGCAATAAATGAGTCAACATGCAGTGGAGAGCTGATTGCTTGCTTGAAAAAGGCTACGGCATCTATCGGAACTTGTTGAGGTTTTTGACCCGAAAGCGCAACTGTCACAAGCCCACCTGTTACCAAAACAACAGCACTTATAGCCAAAGGAAATTTAAATTTCATCCAAGTCATTGTCTTCATTGTTGCATTCACCAAAGTTGTAATTGTTGTTGTTGTCGCCAAACCTTTGGCAGAAATCACGGAAATCTTGGCTGCCAGTCCAACTGGCGCCACCATCACGGCGTTTTGTGACACGGCTTCGGCGATGATGTCGGCGGAGTGGTGCACGCCCTGTTTCTCGAGGATTTTGCGGAGCTTCTCCAGGCAGCGCAGGCCGCGCTTTTGCACGGCGGCCTCGGACATCCGCAGGGCGGCGGCCACCTCGGCGGTGGTCTGCTTCTCAAAATACCGGAGCACCACGAGGGTGCGGTCGGTGGCGCCGAGCCGGCCCATGGCGTCGTCCAGCGCGGGGGCGATCTGCCGCCAGACAGCGGCGTCGGCCTGAGTGTCGTTGGATTGCATAAGGGCTTCGTATTGGCGGCGGAGCCGGCGGAGGTCGGCTTTGGCCAGGTTGGCGGCGGTGAGCCGGGCGGTTTCGTAAAGCCAGCCGCCCAGCGGTATCTTGGGGGAGATGCGTCCGGCCTTTCCCGCCAGGATGATGAACACGGCCTGGGTGACCTCCTCGGTCTTGAGATCGTCCTCGGTGGCGCGCCAGGCGGCGGTATGGACGAGGTTCAGATACCTGGCGGCGAGGGCGGTGAACGGGGCGTTGTCCCGGGTGCGGGCGTATTCGGCCAGCAGTTCGTGATCAGTCGGTTCGTTCATCTACTGGTATAATGTCCGCCAAACGGGAAATCAGACAATTATTTTGAAATATTTTCGGCTGTAGCGGCGCTCTATGAGCGCCGGGGGAGGAACGGGGTGGCCAGAAACGGCGGTCATAGACCGCCGCTACAGGGGGCGAGGACAATTATTTTGAAAAATCTTTTGGGGGAGGAAATGAACAACGAAGAAACGAAGGAACCAAGCCAGCTTTCCTTGGTTGCTTTGTTCCTTCGTTGTTCAAAATCCCTAAGCTCCGGGCTTGGTTCCGGCTGGCGGCTTTCTGCCGAAAGCCGCCACGGCAAGGCACCAAGACTCCAAGCAGTTTGGCCTTGGTGGCTTGGTGGTGAATGATTTGGCCGGCGCGGTCTTAAAGGGGGTTTTGCTGCAAGGCGGCTTCGGTCTGCCGGATGTCGGCCAGGGTGCCGGTCTGATACCAGCGGCCGTGATGCGGCAGGCAGAAGAGGCGGTTTTGCGCGAGGGCGCGGAGCCAGAGGACTTTCACGGAAAACTTCCCGTCCGGCGCCTCCCGCAGGACGCGCGGATGAAAGATGCCGATGCCGGAGATGATGTAAGGGGCGTCGGCGGGGTTCCAGCCGGGGGTGTTGCCGGGCTTGATGAAGAGATGGTCTTCGCCCTGGTCATGGCCCACGGCGCGGGCCTTGGGCTGGGCGAGCAGCAGGAAGTCCATGCGGTCGTCGTCCCAGGCCTGCGCGAGCCGGTCGAGCGCGGGGACGCCGTCGTCGCTCCAGAGGATGTCGCTGTTGATGGCAAAGACGGGCTGGTGGCCGAGCAGGGGGGCGGCCTGCTTCAAGCCGCCGCCGGTTTCGAGCGGCTCGGCTTCCTCGGAGATTTGCACGGACAGGCCGGGCTGCGCGGCGAAATAATCGGTGAGCTGCGCCTTGAGGTGGGAGACGTTGATGACGAGGCGGCTGATGCCATAAGCGCGCAGGTGGTCGAGGGCGTATTCGATCATGGGCCGGCCGGCGACGGGGACGAGCGGCTTGGGGGTGTGGTCGGTCAGGGGCCGGAGCCGCGTGCCGTAGCCGGCGGCGAGCAGCATGGCGGTCTGGATTTTTCCGGACATAGTCAATCAATGGATGGTAGGGCGGCGCTGCGGCGCCGCCTGGAGATTGGGGCTGAGCGGCAGCTCAGCCCTACCGTGTCTAATCCGTGAGGGCATGGCGTTCAATCCAGTTTTTCACGCCGGCGAGCGCGGGATGTTGCAGGGCGTGGCGCAGGCGGCGTTCCACGCGCGGCGAGTGTTGCCGGCGGTAATCCAGCTTGCCCTCATGCCGGGCGAGGCGCTCGAAGATGCCGAGCACGCGGGTGTGCCGCTGCGCGGCGAGGATGGCCCAGGAGGTGTCAAAGAGTTCCCAGTCCAGCGCGGGAAAGGCGGCGAGGTAGCGGGCGACGAGCTTTTGGCGCAAGGCTTCGGGCACGTCGCGCCGCGCGTCTTCGAGCAGGGAGATCAAATCATAGGTCACGGGCCCGGCGTAGGCGTCCTGAAAGTCCAGCAGCCCGGCCGACCGGATGCCGGCGCGCGCGGGCAGCAGCATAAGATTGGCAACGTGATAATCCCGGAGCAGGAGCGAGGCGGGAACCTGATGCGCCACGGGCAGCACGGCGCGCCATGCGGCGCGGAAATCATCCCTTTCCAGGGCGGTGACCTGCGGCGTGCGCCAGGTGACAAAGAGTTCGGCATCCTCCAGCATCTTTTCGGGATGATAGACGCGGAGGTTCTCCGGAACGGCCTGCGGATGCCGGTGCAGGGCGATCAGGACATCGGTGGCAAGGGTGAAGAGCGCCTCGGCGTTATGGCCGCTGACGTGAGGAGGAATCGAAGCCTTGTCCAGAAGCCGCGCAAAGGTTTCATCCCCGAAATCCTCCAGCAGGAGCAGGCCGCTGGTCTTGTCCTGGGCGAGGATTTCCGGGGCGCTGAAGCCGAGCTGCCGGAGATGCCGGGCAATGCGGACAAAGGGCGCGATGGAATCCGGCACCTGCGAGGCGTCCATCAGGATGGCGGACTGGCGGTCGCCGCGCAGGCGGAAGTATTTCCGGGCCGAGGCGTCGCCGGTGAGGGGTTCGCAGGCGGCGGTCTTCCAGTGCGCGAAGCCGGGCATGGCGCTGGGCTCGGGCACCGGTCAGAGATTGCCGAGTTGCAGACGGGTGTCGGATTCCAGCGCGGTCTTGAGGTTCGGCCAGTTGGCGGCGTTCATGTCGTTGAAGGCATTGAGATAAACGGCGACGACTTCGTGCGGATACTTGCCGAGCAGGACCTCGATGGCGGCTTTCAGCTTGTCGTCCTCCACGGCGCCGGGCAGATCCTCCACGACGCCGTTTTCGTGCGGGATGGCCAGGGCGTTGAGGAAGTCCACGAGCATGGTGGCGTGCTTCTTCACGAGCCAGGCGCGGATGAAGGCGGCGGCGGCGGGATCGAGCTGGGGCTTGGTGAGCGCGGTGAGCATGGAAGCGTGGCGCGCATCGCGCGGCTGGCGCTCCAGGAAGACCGGGCGGACGTGCTTCGCCTCGGCGACGGCGGCCAGCGCGGCCTTGTAGGCCGGCTTGTCGGATTCGAAGATGAAGGAGAGGATGTCATTCGCTAGCGCGGGCGACATGAAGCCGAGCAGTTCGTGTGATTTTAACATAAATTTTTTAGCCACAGATGGACACAGATAAACACAGATAAGAATTCAAGATTATTTTCCGGCGCGCGTTCGCTTTGGATGTTTTAATTTCAAAACTTTCACATAATGCGAAATCAATTTATCAACGGTGGACCCGTAGTAAAATGACAATTCAATTTCAATTTTCAGCTCCCCGCACAATTTTAGAAAATCCGCCGGCAGTTTATTGGATTGAACCCAGAACGGCTCTCCGTTCTGGTCAAAACGCATGCCATAGCCGAAATCCAAGGTTTTTTCGTCGGCGTTTTTGAGCCGTTTAATTCCAGTAAAATGTTTTTTGATGAATCGCGCAGCCACTTTGATTTGGGTTGCCAAATCATCATCGTCATCCGGTCCAAGATCGACGGAAAAACCGGAATCTTTATGCACAAAGCCGCCACGTTTCCGTTTGACCACATCACCAACATGATGGATTCGACAAGGCTTCAATTTTGTTTTTGCCAGTTCAACTACCGGGCAAAACTTTTTTCCACGGACATGAAAAATAACTGAAGGCATCTTTTTTTATCTGTGTAAATCTGTGCCCATCTGTGGCTCAAGAAACCGTCGTGACGGAAATTTTGTTTTCTTTCGCCAGCTTTTCGCAGGCTTCGCGCTCGAGGAGGAGCGACTTGCCGGATTCGATGGCGAGCGCGGCGATCCCGGCCGCGGCGCAGGTCTCGAAGGTTTTCGCGCCGAGGCAGGGGATGTCGAAGCGCATGTCGTGATTCAGCTTGGCGACCTTGACGGCGACCGCGCCGCCGTCCTTGCCGGCGAGTTCGCCGCCGCGCGCGAGGCATTTGTCCGTGCCTTCAAAGCCTTCCACGGCGAGCACGGTGCCGTTTTTCACGACGACGGTCTGGCCGATCTCGAGCCGGGAAACTTCCTTGGCGATGCGATAGCCGAACGCCACGTCCGCCTTCTGGTCGGCGGACAGTTTCGGGCCGAGTTCAAAACCGGTCTGCGGCATGAGGGGGGCGAGCCAGGGCGTGGCCTCGATGAGTTCAACGCCGTCCTTTTTCAATTCATCGGCGATGGCGCCAAAAATGGTGTGGGCGTTCTTTTCCTTCAGCCGCAGCAGCACGCCCATCGCGCGGAGGTCGGGGCGGAGGTCGAAGAGGTTTTTGGGCGCGATCTGGCCGGCCATGACGCATTGCTTCACGCCGCGGTCGGTGAAGGTGGAGATCATCTTGTTGAGCTGGCCGACCTTGAGCCAGACAATGTCGTCCACGAGGGACGCGAGCGCGGGGTCGGTTTCGCCCTCGACGGCGGTGCAGACGATGCGGCGCACGCCGGCGTTCCGGGCCAGACGCGCAAAATCCAGCGGCAGCGAGCGGCTGCCGGCAATTAGGCCGATGGATTCGAGCGCAAGGTCCATGCGATTTGAGCGGCCAGTCTAATGATTTGGCGGCGGGAAGCCAGCCGTGAATTGCTGTCCTATTTTGGGTCGGTGTGTCAACTTGATGTGAAGGCAAACGTCAAACTTGCCTGATTTCTGAGGAAATCAGTTGGCAAGGTGATTGCTTTATTGGGCCCGATGTCATCTCTGGAAAACATTTATATGAAAATGGCGCCATCACTGGAATCCACTTCCATGGCGAACCTGCACCATGAATCATCGAATCCCGATGGCCAGAAGCAGGTGGGCCGCGAGGTCGCGCACGAGTTAAACAATATTTTTACCATCATTCGCGGCTATGCCGAGCGGATGCTGCTCAAGCACGGCGAAAATCCGGCCCTGCGCCCGGAATTGCTTTTGATTGCCGAAAATGTGAAGCGCGCTGAGTCGGTCGTGCGCCTTTCCACCTCGCCGCGTCCGCGGCTGGCCACGGCCATGACGGCCCGGCCGACGGCCTGACTTTTGGTTTGGTTGGTTTGATTAAACCGCCGGATCGGGAAACCGCTCCGGCGGTTTTTTTGTTTTGAAACTTTCACCGGCGGCTGGTTTTGAATAATAGTCTTTATGCCGCAGTTTTCCTATAAGGCCCGCAAACGCTCCGGCGAACTCGTCGAGGGCGTGCTTGAAGTGGCCGATCGCAGTGCCGCGCTGGTGCAGATCCAGCGGTCGGGCTTGTTTCCCATCGCCGTGGCCGACGCCAAGGCGGGCGCGGTGGCGGACGGCAAGCCGGCCGACAAGGGCGTCAACCTGATGTCGCTGCTGCCGCCGGGCTTGCAGGCGCAGTTGTCGCAGAAACGGAAGCCGAAGCTGCAGGAGCTGGCGACCTTCACCACCCAGCTGGCGAACCTGCTGCAGTCGGGCATGCCGCTCACCGTGGCGCTCAACAGCATGACGCATCTCCAGACGAAGGGGATCCCGAGCGAGGTGAGCCGCGACTTGAAACAGGAGGTGACCGAGGGCCGCGGTTTGTCGGACGCGATGATGCGCCAGCCGAGAATATTTTCCGATCTGTACGTCAACATGGTGCGCGCCGGCGAGTCCTCCGGCTCATTGGTCGAGGTGCTGCGGCGCATGGCCCGGCATTTCCAGCAGTTCGCCGACGTGCAGGCCAAGTTCAAGTCCGCCATGATCTATCCGGTCATGGTCATCTGCGTGGGCATCCTGCTGGTCATCTTTTTCATGACGGTGATGATGCCGAAGTTCATCGAGATTTTTAACGGGTTCAACATCGAGCTGCCGTTGCCGACGCGCATCCTGATCGGCATCAGCGATTGCTTCACCAATTTCTGGTACATGGTCATCACGGGCTTTGTGCTGCTGGCGCTGTTCATCCTGTTCAAGCGCTTTCAATCCAGCGAGGCGGGCGGGCGCAAGCTGGACGAGTGGCGCATGAAGGCGCCGATCTTCGGCGAGGTGGTGAAAATCAATCTGTTCGGCCAGTTCGCGCGGACACTGGGAACGCTGCTGCAAAACGGGGTGCCGGTCCTGACCGCTTTGAAAATCACCGAGCAGGTCATGTCCAACGGCCTCATCAAGGAAGCCATCGCCAAGACGCGCGAGGCGGTGACGGACGGCAAGACGCTGGCGCAGCCGCTGGCGCAAAGCAAATTGTTCCCGCAGCTCATGGTGGATCTCGTTCGCATCGGCGAGGAGACGGGCGATGTGCCGGGCGCGCTGAACAATCTCGCGGACACATACGAGGGCGAGCTGCAAATCGCCCTGCGCGTGATGAGCGATCTGATCGGCCCGGTGCTGATCATCGTCATGGCCATCGTCGTGGGCTTTCTGCTGCTGAGCATATTCCTGCCGCTGTTCCGGCTGATTTCGCAGATCCACTGATGATGAAATTTCGAATTGCGAATTTTAGATGGCGGATGCCGCCGGGCCGTGCGGGCGCAGATCATTCGAAATTCGCAATCCGAAGTTCGAAATCCGCCTCCGGTTTCACGCTCATCGAGATCATGATTGTCGTGGCCATCATCGGCCTGTTTGCGGCGATGGGCATGCCGTCCATCATCAAGGCGTTGCAAAAGGAGGGCATGCGAAAAGCCGAGAGCGACGTGATGGAGGTCTGCGCGTCGGCGCGGGCCAAGGCGATCTTTTCCAACCAGCCCGTGGCGGTGGTTTTTCATCCGGCGGAACGGAGCTTCGCGGTGGAGGGCGGCGGGCCGGGCGCCGGCTCCACTTATGTCAACTCATCCGTCCTGCCGGACGGCGTGGAGCTGGCGATGCTCGACATCAACCTGCAGGATTTCGGCGCGTCCGAATGGGCGAAGGTGCGATTTTTCCCGAATGGCACGAGCGACGAGATGACGATCGTGCTGCATGACCGGGAACGGTGGCGCAAAATCACCCTGGAATTTTCCACCGGCCTCGCGTCGGTGACCGACGTGGACAAATGAGATCAATATTTCCAGTTGGATCGCGGCGGATCGGCCGCGCCGAAGCGCAACGAAGGCGGGCGTTTTCACTTTTGGAAGTGATGATCGCCATCGCCATATTTTTTGTGGGCACGTTCGCGATCCTCGGCCTGGTTTCCAGCTCGCTCGCCAACGCCCGGCGCTTGCAACGGCCGTGTGTGGATGCCAGTGCGCTCCTCTCCCAGCTTTCGCTCACCAACAAGCTGGTCGAAGGCGTCTATACCGGGAACCTCGGGGATACGCTCGGCAAGGCTTATCAGGATTACCGCTGGACGGGTGAAATCCGCGAGGTCTCATCGAACAAGCTGTTCCAGGCTGATTTCATCATCCAGAACGCCTACGGCAGCCGCGCCATCGTCTCGCGCACCACCACCCTGTTCTTTCGTCCGCTATCGCCCGCCGGCAGCATGGATGGGGGACTTGGATTCAAATGAACCTGTCGCGTTCCAACTCCCGCCGGGGTTTCACCCTGGTTGAAATCATGGTGGCCATCATGATTTTCACCCTGGTGCTTGGGGCGATCTATTCGACGTGGATTCTGGTCATGCGCGCGACCCAGGTCGGTCAGGCCGCCGCCGCGCAGGCGCAGCGCCAGCGCATCGCCCTCCGCACCATCGAGGATTCGCTGATGTGCATTCAGTCGTTCCAGGCGTCGCAGAAATATTACAGCTTCATTGTCGAGAACGGCGAGGCCCCGGCGTTGAGCTTTGCGTCGCGCGTGCCGGATATTTTCCCGCGCAACGGTAAATTCGGCGACTTCAATCTGCGCCGGCTCACCTACTCGCTCGAAGCCGGGCAGGACGGCGGCAAAAACCTGGTCCTGCGCCAGAATCCGATTCTCATGGACCTGGATCAGGATGAGCAAAAATATCCGCTGGTTTTGGCGCGCAATGTGAAGTCGTTCATCGTTGAGTGCTGGGACACCAACAAATTCGAGTGGGTGGATGAATGGCTTACCACCAACTCCATTCCGCCGATGGTGCGGGTGGGGCTGGTGCTTGGCGCCAGCACTGCTGGCGGCGGGGCCGCTCCGGATTTTGCGGTCGCCCGCGCCTTCGCGATGCCCTCGGGGATGATGCCGGCGGCGGTGCAGACCGGCGGCGCCCTGCGTGGTCCCGGCGGTGGCGGCCTCGCCCCCCCCGTCCGGCCGCCCATCAATAATAAGCCGGGTGGCTCCGGACGCTAGCGATGAAAATTTCCCTTTCCAAAAAGAATCACGGCGTGGCCGTCATCATCGCGCTGGTGGCGGTCACGGTGCTGACGCTGCTGGCCGGCCTGTTTGCGTATTCGATGAAGGTCGAGACGAGGCTGGCGCAAAACTCGGACAACGACGAGCAGTTGCTCTGGCTTGGCCGCGCCGGCGTGGAGCGGGCGCGCTGGGTTCTGTCTTTGGAAGGCCGGCAGCCGTTCAGCTCCAAAAACCAGATCTGGGCCGGCGGTCCCGGTACCGGGCCGGAGACGAACAGCGCGCTGTCGGGCATTTCGCTGGACAATTTCGAGGTGGGCGAAGGCACCGTATCGCTGAAAATCGTCGAATTGGAGAGCAAGATCAACATCAACACCGCCGACGCGCCGTTAATTCAGCAGGTGCTCACTACGATGGGAGTGGACGCCAGCGAAATCTCCGAGGTGTCCGATTCGATTCTGGACTGGATTGACGCGGACGATGGCACGCGGCCTGCCGGCGCCGAGAGCGATTATTACCAGGGCCTCAACCCGTCATATTACGCCAAGAACGCGCCGGTGGATGACATGTCCGAACTGCTGCTGGTCAAGGGTGTCACCTTGGCCATGTTCAAGGGTGGCAGCGTAACCAATGACGCCGGCGCCGCGTTTCAGCATCATCGCCTCGGTTTTGGCTCCGCACCGGGACAGGTGCCGGATTATCCATTTGGTCTGATAGACGTGTTCACCCCATTTTCGTCCGGCCAGGTGAATTTGAACACCGCCGACGCCACGGTGCTGCAGCTGATTCCCGGCATGGATACCGCCAGCGCCGAGGGCATCCTCAAGTTCCGCGCCGGGCCGGACGGTGCGGAGGGCACGGACGACGACACGCCGTTTATGAACCCCGGCCAGCTGGCCGCGGCCGGTGTCAATCAAGGGGCCATCCAGCAAATCAGCCGCTACGTCACCACGCGCGGCAGCACCTACGAAGTGCATGTCACCGCGCATATCGGCGATTACAGCCGCGAGTTCATTGCCATCCTGTTTCGCGGCGGTCCGGATATCCAGACCGTCAGCTTCTATTGGAAGTGAGCTGGCTTCCGGTTTCTGTTAAAAACAGAGATTGAATTTGCCCCGCTGGAAATTTATCGTCCTGACATGCGCGCATTGCTGATTCTGTTCCTTTCGGCCGGTTTGTTCACCGCGGCTCAGGCCGCTGACGCCGTCACCGGCCGGATCATCAAGGTGCTGCCGTTTTTTCTCGACGTCCAGGGCCGGGACGCGAAATCGCCCAGTCTCTTCGATCGCGACGCCTATCAGGCGCATTTGCGCGTTCATACCAACGAGATCTCCGCCCTGCGATTCGACGTGCAATGGAAAGCAGCGAAGTCTGCCGATGGAAAATTGAAGCTCCGGGTGGAGTTGCGCGGCGTTGGCGAACGCGGCCTGCCCAAACTACAATCGCTGGAAACCGAAGTCACCCCCGGAACTTTCAGCCGGTGGGCGAACCTCACCCTCGGCGGTGACGATTACAAAACCTTCGGGTCGGTTGTCGCCTGGCGCGTGACGCTGTGGAATCACGATACGTTGCTCGGTGAACAAAAGTCATTCCTGTGGTGAACGGGTGAATTTTCCGCCGCATGATTCCCGTCAAAATCTACTGCGTCTGCGGCCAGAAATACGCCTTTGAAGTCCAGCCGCACGATGGCCGGATGCCCGTGCCGGTTGCCTGTCCCGTTTGCAAACGCGACGGCACGGCGGACGCCAACCAGCTCCTCGCGAAAATTCTCAATGGTAAAACCCAGCCGCTGCCGCCGCCCAGCGTCAATTCGCTGTTGAACTCCGTGCAGTCCAGCCTGGCGCCGCATCTGGTGGACGCGCTCAAGGATGCCGTGGTGCAGGAGCTTGCCGCGCAGCGCCGCGAATTGCTGGTCGCCCAGCAGGCCGCGGCCGCCGAACTCACCGAACTTGCCCGCCGCCTGGAGGCCGTCCAGACGCCGCTGCTGGAACGCCTCCGCGCCTACGAACAGCGGGTTTCGGAGCTGGAAAAAGACCTTGCCGACCAGTCGAAAGAAAACCGCGAGCTGCTCAAGTTGAAAATTGACCTGCTCCGGGAAAAGATTGAAATCGAGCGCGGCGCCAGCCGGGTGAATTTTAACTGACTTTCGCCGTGGACTTCTTGTCCTGGCTCAGCAGGGCCTGCTCGAAGCAGTTCAACGCCTCGTCATAGCGCCTCAGCCGGTTGAGCAGGCCGCCCTTGTGCAGATACGCCGCCGTTAGTGAACCGTCCGCGGCGATCGCCCGGTTGCAGCACGCCAGCGCTTCCTCGTCCCGTCCGAGTTTTTCGAGGGCTGACGCCTTCTTGACCAGCGCCCCGGCATGGTTGGGCTGGGCTGACAAAAACTTGTCATAGCAATCGAGCGCTTTGTCCGGCGCGTTCGCATCAAGCATCCGCTGGCCGTCTCCGAGCAAATCCGCCGGTTTGGCCGCGGCGATTTCCGGCAATAACTTCTGGCCGCCTTCCAGCTCATGGATGCGCCGCTCCAGTTGGCCGACCACGTCGAGCAGCCGGGCGTTGGACGTTTCCACCGTCGCGCGGCCCGGCGCGGCCAGTTGATGGACGGCGTCGGCATGGTCCAGCGCGGCATGCTGGCGGGTGGAGATTTCCGCCAGTTGGGTGAACGCGCGCCACTGGAAATAGACCATCAGCAGCATGATGCCCAGCCCCGCCAGCCCGAACGTGCCCGCCAGGAACAGCGTCAACTGCTGCGTCTTGCGGGCCGCCTCCGCGTCGGCGCCGCGCTGCGCGGTGACCGTGGCCTCCAGCGACTGGATGCGTGCCGCCATCGCGTCCGCGTTTTTGCGCGCTTCCTCGGCGGCGGCCTTGCGGCCGTCCTCCGCGGCGATTTGCGTCGCGTGCAATTGCTCCTGGATTTGCAGATAGCCATTGGCCACCTCGTCGCGCGGGATGCCGGCGAGCGTGTTTGTGTCCGCCGCAAAAATCCGCGTTGCCAGAAAAAACAGGGCGGCGGCTGTCAAAAGTTTCCGATGAACATTCATACCAGTTGAAAACAGCGTGGCAGTTGAGAAAATGAAGTCAAGCGGTCCTTGCCGGCGGTCACGGAAAATCATTTTTTCAAATCAAAGTCCAGCCGCGTGTGCGAGCCGGTCTGGACATTGCGGATTTCCATTTCCCCGACCTGCCACTGGCCGTTGACCTTCTCGAACGATTTTGGCCAGAACTCTTTCAGCAGCTTGCCGTTGAAATCGTAAGCCTCGGCCGCGAGGATGCCGCCGGTCTCCTTGTCAATCCACGTCACCACGCGTGAATAGCCATTGGTGGACGGATTTGGATTGGTGCTTTCGAGCAACGTGTATTCGCGCCCAAGCTTCAAGGTCGGCATCTTCGTCGTCTTCGGCAAAATCCTCTGCGCCGGCCAGTGGAAAAATTCCAAGCCAAGATCGGCGACCCAGAAATCTGAACCGGCGAATGGAATCATTGATTGATCGCGATATATATTTTGTTCAATAGACGTTGGTTCGCTATTTGTATCAGAGGTGTTTTTATCGCTGTATATATTATAGAGATAGTGGTTATATCGGTTGAGTTGATGAATAATACGCAGACGCTCTTGATCCAGCATATTGTCTGTTTCTTTCGTGGTTACGACATAATTAAAGAACCATGAGCCGGCGCTCGCCATTGGTGCGCCGTCAAACCGTAAAGGCATTCTTTCATTTTTGTGTTGTTCATTTCGTATGATAAGAACTCCCGTCTGTTGAATGTTTTGACTCGGGCCTTGTTCCAGAATCTGCCGGGCAAGTTTGTATCCCTGTATTTCCGCATCAGAAAATTGGTTGGTTGACGCGATGTCTGAATCGGTGGGTGGGATTTCAATGAATTCGGATTTTGAGCCCACGGCCAAAAACAAAACCAACGCCGCAATCAAACGCGCAGAAGCCGATTTCAGTTGGAGGATAAGGTTCAAAAGAAAATGGTGGCCGTGCGCAAGCGCTTCATTTGGCCGCCAGCGCCAGTTGCAGGACCTCGGAAATCTGCTTCACGAAATGCACCTTCAATTTTGCGCGCACTTCCGCCGGCACGTCCTCCCAGTCCGCTTTGTTGCCCTCCGGCAAAATCACCTGCTTCACGCCGAAGCGCGCCGCGGCGATCACCTTTTCCTTGATGCCGCCCACGCGCATCACGCGGCCGCGCAGGCTGATTTCGCCGGTCATCGCCACGTCGGAGCGCACACGCCGCTTGCTCATTAGCGACGCCAGCGCGGCGCAGATGGTCACGCCCGCGCTGGGCCCGTCTTTCGGGGTCGCGCCGGCAGGCACATGGATGTGCAAATCGTTTTTCCCGTAGTCGTCAAAATCGAGATTCAGCTTTTTCGCCTGGCTGCGGAGGTAGCTCACGGCGGTCTGCGCGCTTTCCTTCATCACCTCGCCGAGGGAGCCGGTGAGAATCAGGCTGCCGCGCCCGCGCATCCGCGTGGCTTCGATGAACAGCACGTCGCCGCCGACCGGCGTCCACGCCAGGCCCGTGGCGATGCCGATTTCCGAGATCTTCTCCGCGCTTTCAAAGACAAATTTCGGATGGCCCAGGTAGCCTTCCAGATCCTTTTGCTCCAGCTTCACGGTTTGGGCCGCGCCATTGCGGGCGACGATTTTGCGCGCGGCCTTGCGGGAGAGCGCGGCAATCTCGCGTTCCAGCTGGCGCACCCCGGCTTCGCGGGTGTATTCGCGGATGAGTTCGCGCAGTGCGGCGTCGGAAAACTTCACGTCGCTGCGCGTCAGGCCGTGTTCCTCAAGCTGGCGCGGGACCAGGTAGCGTTTGGCGATCTGGAGTTTTTCCGATTCGGTGTAGCTGGGCAGTTCGATGACTTCCAGCCGGTCGCGCAGCGCGGGATGAACCGGGTCGAGCCAGTTGGCGGTGGCGATGAACAGCACGCGCGACAGGTCAAATGGCAGGTCGAGATAATGATCGGTGAAGGTGTGGTTCTGCGCGGGGTCGAGCACTTCCAGCAGCGCCGAAGCGGGATCGCCGCGAAAATCCGCGCCGACCTTGTCCAGTTCGTCGAGCAGGATGACGGGATTGCGGCTCTCCACGCGGCGGAGCGTCTGGAGAATCCGCCCGGGCAGCGCGCCGACGTAGGTGCGGCGGTGTCCGCGGATCTCGGCTTCGTCGCGCATGCCGCCGAGGGAGATGCGGGCGAACTTGCGGCCGAGCGCATCGGCCACGCTTTTGCCGAGCGAGGTTTTGCCGACGCCCGGCGGACCGACCAGGCAAAGGATCGGGCCTTTGATTTCTTTGCGGCGCTTGAGGACGGCGAGGAATTCAATCAGCCGGTCCTTCACCTTTTCGAGGCCGAAATGCTGCTCGTTGAGGATCTTTTCCGCCGCGATCAAATCCAGCTTGTCCTCGGTTTCCTGCTGCCACGGCAGCGCGAGGATCCAGTCGAGGTAATTGCGCGAGACCCCGTATTCGGCGGCGGCCGGCGGGGTCTGGGCCATGCGTTCGAGCTCCTGATTGGCGGCCTTGCGGGCGTCGTCGGGGAGTTTCGCCGCCTCGACTTTTTCGCGGAGATTTTTCAGCTCGCCGGCGTTGGGATCGGTGTCGCCGAGTTCGCGCTGGATGACGCGCATCTGTTCCCGCAGGAAAAAGTCGCGCTGCGTCTTGGCGATGTTGGAGGCGACGTCGTTCTGGATCTTGGAGCTTAAATTGAGCACCTCCTGTTCGCGGTTGAGCAGCGGCAGGAGTTTTTGCAGGCGCTCGCGGACGGAAATGGTCTCCAGCAGCTTCTGGCGGTCATCGAGCGGCAGATTCAGATTCGCGGCGATGAGGTCGGCGAAATGGCCCGGATGCTCCGTGTTGAGCGCGGCGATCTTGACCTGATCCGTGAGCGAGCTGGAAATCTTGGCGATCTCCTCGAACTGCTTGTGCGCGTTGCGCAGCATGGCCTGTAACTCCACGGAATCCTCCGTCTCGTCGCGCAGCAGGGTGTAATTGGCGCGGAGATACGGCGCCGGCGGGGAAAACTTGTCCAGCCGGATGCGCCAGAGCCCCTCCACGAGCACGCGGACCGTGCCGTCGGGAAATTTCACCATGCGGGTCAGCCGCGCGACGCAGCCGACGGAGTACAGGTCGGCCTCCGTGGGTTCGGCCACGTCCGCCCGGCGTTGCAGCACCGCGCCGAGCAGCCGGTCGCCGGCCACCAGGTCGTCCACCAGCTTGAGGCTGGGGCCGGTTTCCACGAGCAGGGGCACGACCGCGCCGGGGAAAATAACGATGTCCGACAGGCCGAGGATGGGCAGGGTGTCCGGCAGCGAGCGCGACGAGACCCGGTTCGGCAGCTCGGCCTTTTCATTCGCGCCGAGAATGCTGACAAATTCAGTTTCGGCTGAATTCATTCTGGTGCCTCCAGACAATTGTTTATCGCCGCGCCGGGGAAGTTCATGGGCGATTATATTCCTCCGCTGATGGGCACCTTGGTGGTTTTGATCTGCGGCAGGCGCACGGGGGGCACGTCAATGCGCAGGAAGCCATTCACATAAATCGCCTTGGCCCGCCCCAGGTCGTAGCCCGCCGGCAGATCCAGCACCGTTTCAAACGGCCCGTAATTGATTTCCATCACCAGAAAACTGCACTGCGGCGCGCGGCAGCAATCCGGCCGGACGCCCCCGATGCGCAGGCGCTGGCCCTCCACGATGATTTCCAGGCTGTCGCTTTTCATGCCCGACAGCTCCACCTTGACCACCAGCCCGGATTCCGTGACGTAGATATCCGTGTTGGGCGCCCAGCGGCCGGTGGCGGTCTCTTCCGCCCCGCCCAGCGCGGAGTTGCGCGTGATGAAATGCACAGTGGAACTGACTTTGGTTACGGCCATGGCGCAGGGGGGTTAGAATATGGTTTCCGACTGATACCGGTCAGCGCGCGGCCTTTTCCTTTTTCGATTCCGACTCGTGGTCGTGGTCGTGGTCGTGGCCGCAATCGCCGTGGCAGCCGCATTTCCCGCCGCTGGATTTGCCGGAACTCCGCCAGACGAAAACCACCGCCACGCCCAGCACCAGAATCAGAAGAAGGAATTGCTGCCAGTTCATGCTGCCAACATAACGGCAAACCGGAATCGCGCAAATGGAAATTTTCGGTTCCGTGCCGCGTTTCAGGGCCGGTTCGTTGAAGCGCGGAAGCGGCGCGCGCACCCGCCATTCCACGACTCAACCCTTGAACGATTCCACCGGGTCTATCTTGAAACCGACCTTGCTTTCTCCCTCGCCTCCCCGAGGGAGGAGAGGGTCGGGGTGAGGAGGCCCAATGTTTCCGGCTCAAATCCCCTCACCCCAACCCTCTCCCCGCTTGGGCGGGGAGAGGGGGTAAGAACTCTGTCCAGAGTCACCGGTTCCACCCGCCCGCCCGTTTGAAACTTGCTCCCCGGACACCGCTCCCTACACTGGCGGCGATGTTTGTTTACCATCATCGCGTCAGCTACGCGGAATGCACCGTGGGCGACCACATCTACCACTCGCGCTACCTGGACCTGCTGGAGGCCGCGCGCGGCGAATACCTCCGCTCCCTCGGGCGGACGGTGCTGGAGCTGCAGGAGGCGGATTACATCTTTCCCGTCATCGAGGCGCGGCTGCGCTACCGGGCGCCCGCGCGCTACGACGACTGGCTGGCCATCGAAGTCCGGCCCCTGCTGGTGGAGCGCGTCCGGCTGAATTTTGCGCACCGCATCCTGAACCAGCACGGCCAATTGCTCGTGGAAGCCGAGACCTACCACTGCTGCACCAGCCGCGACGAAAAGCCCAAGCGCCTGCCGCCCGAACTGGTGGAAAAACTCCTGCCGCACCTCGCGAAATAATCCCCGCGCCTCCGGCGGGGCGAAGGGGGTTAACTATTCAAGGGGAACCGATTTTGCCTACGCACCTTTGCGGCATGAACAGCTTCGACATTTGTTCCAGACTGCGTCACAATGAATGACCTTCTCCGCCAATAGAACACTTTGGCGGTTCTCCGATTCGCCCAATCGTGTAGGTGCCGTTTTGTGGACAGACTGGAATCTCATGGTCGACTTTTCCACGCGGTAAATAGGGATGAATATCATCCCATGATGGAATGTCATTCGTGGTTTTGTTATGCTCAAGTCCCCAATTCTGCTTCGCAGTATCAATTTGCAACAATTGAGTCCTACAACTTGCGTAGGCAGACATCGAACGCGCATGAATAAACCAGCCTATGGATAAGGCCAAAACAACAATTAAAACCAGAGCGATGGATATTTTCGAGATGCCTGTCATGACGAATATAAATGATTGTTTTGCTTAAATGCGGTCTGACATTGTGGTTGTGCTTTTGATGCTTTCAGTTTTCTCTCTGGCCGTTTAGCTGGTTGGCTCATGAGTTTGAATTCATGCGGCAACGGTTTTTCTTTTTAGTTAAGCATTTTGGGAGGCGTCACCGTCTTTTCGCTTGGCCGCGCAGCTCAAAATAAAAAGAATGGCTGCCAATAATAAAAAGCCCGACCCGGCGATCCAGGCCCATTTGATAATCCACAAACCTGTCTCGGGACTTAAAACCGCCAGAGTCCCGTCGGGCATTGGGTGTGAATCGGCCCGGCGTGCTAAGAGTGCGTCTGAATAATCCATTTTTTGGAAAGTTGTTTGGCTTCGGGTGGTCTGGTGGATGGTGAGTGAAAGAAAAGTCAAGAATGGGTTGACATCCGGCATGGGTTGAGGCGGCTCATTTTAAGCGCAGCTTCAG